>CAMUQE010000045.1 GCA_947096075.1 Veillonella parvula
TACAATCAAGAATCCTTATTTATTAAGCATGTATAGATATAGTCAGTAATTATATGCTAAAACCTCTCTAAATAACGATTCTTGATTGTATATGAGGAAAAATAGGTATATGATAATGCTAATGAGATGTACTTTCAACTGAGGGAATAAAAGGGTAATGCATATCGATTTTTATTAGAAGAGATATAAATTATGCATAATTATAGTGAGGAGAATGAGAACGGCGTATACTAAAAGTAATAGATTCCTTAAGAAAGGATAGGAGGAAATAGAAGTGAGTACACTTATTAGAGATTATGAACGTTTTGCCAAGGAGGCAAATGAGATTTGTAAAGGTCGCGTATACACCGATCATTTACGTCGTTATGCATATGGCGTTGATGCGTCTTGCTATAGCTATTTACCAAAGGTAGTCGTTAAAGCTGAAGATGAACGAGAAGTAAGACGGCTTATTCGTTTGTGTCAACAATGTGGGACACCATTTACATTCCGTGCGGCCGGCTCCTCCTTGTCTGGTCAATGCTCCAGTGAAGATGTGCTCATCGTATGTAATGATGGCTTCAAGAAAATGGAAGTTATTGATGATGGGAAAGCCTTGAAATGTGAATGCGGTGTTATCGGTTCCGATGCGAATGATTTATTGAAACCGTACAATCGTAAAATTGGTCCAGATCCTGCAACGCTTGCCACAGCATTAGTAGGTGGTATCTTGAATAATAACTCCTCTGGTATGTGCTGTGGTACGGCGCAAAACTCTTATAAAACAATTCGGTCCATTCGCGTTGTGTTATTAGATGGCTCCATCCTTGATACGTCTGACCAAAAGAGTATTGATCAATTCCTTAAAGAAAAACCTCAAATGGTAGAGGATATCTTACAATTGCGTAAGGATATTTTGGCTGATGAAGAATTGACACACTTGATTCACCATAAGTACAAAATCAAAAATACCACAGGTTACGGATTGAACTCTCTTGTTGATTTTGAAGATATTATCGATATCATCAATCACTTGTTCATTGGCTCTGAAGGTACATTGGGCTTCGTGTCCGAAGTTGTATATAACACTGTTGAAGACGTGCCGCATAAAGGCTGTGGTCTCATGTTCTTCAAAACATTGAATGATGCATCCCTAGCGGTTGTAGCGTTGGCTAATATGGGCCGTGAAAAGGTTATTGCAGCGGAAATGATGGACTATCAGTCCTTGCGCGCTGTTCAAGCCTTAGATAATGTGCCTGACTTCGTTCGTGAAGTACCTGAAGGTACGAGTGCCATCTTGTTCCAAACTGAAAGCTACACGAAAGAAACGGTTGATCAAAACTTGGCTTTCATTAAAGACAAATTGAAAGATATCCCAACAGCTATCCCAAGTCTTTACTCTCAAGACCCTGTAGAATACGATTCTTGGTGGGCTATCCGTAAAGGGATCTTGCCAATCGTTGGTGGTCAACGTAGAAAAGGTACAACGGTTATCACAGAAGATGTTTGCTTCCAAATCGAAGACTTCACTAAGGGTATCGAAATGATTACCGAATTGTTCCACAAATACGATTTTGTAGACGGTGGTGTAATCTTCGGTCATGCGTTGTCTGGTAATGTTCACTTTAACATCACACCTGACTTTAGTGACCCTAAAGACACTAAAAACTTTGCTGATTTGGTAGAGGAAATGTCCGAGCGCGTATCTGGTTTCGGTGGTTCTTTGAAAGCCGAACACGGTACAGGCCGTATGGTGGCGCCTTTCATCGAAATGGAGTGGGGCCGTAAAGCCTACGAAATCAATCGTCGTATCAAGGCAATCTTTGACCCTACTCGCATCTTGAACCCTGATGTAATCATCACAGATGATCCAGATGTGTATAAGAAAAACCTTAAGGCACAATGCGTTATTGATGATGCTTTCACAATCTGTATGGAATGTGGTTTCTGTGAAAAGCATTGCCCAAGCCGTAATTTAACATTGACGCCACGTCAACGTATCGCGTTGTTACGCGAAACGAAACGCCTCGAGAACGAAGGTAATTTCACGTTGGCGTCCGAGCTCAAAAAAGGCTACGAATACTACGGTGTGGACACTTGTGCAGCTTGCTCCATGTGTAAAGGTCTTTGTCCACTTAGCATCGATACTGCTCAAATCGCATTGTCCATGCGTCGCATCGATCCTCCAGCACCAGAATTAGCTAAGAAGATTTACGATAATTTCCCTACTACACTTCAAATGGCTCGTGCCGGCGTAAGTCTCGAAGGTATTGCAGGTTCTATCGTTACACAAAAAGCGATTTCCAAGATTACAGAAGGCTTACATGGTGTAACAGGTATTACTCCGTACATTCCTAAGACTACACCTAAGGCCAATCGTTACAGATTGAGAAGCCGTATTAAACCGACTAATTTTGAAAAGGTTGTATACTTTAGTACTTGTGCGAACCGCGCTTTCAAACCTAATCAAGGTTACGACGATGAACGCAGCTTGCAACAAGTAGTGGAAAGCCTTTGCAACAAGGCCCATATCGATATTATCTACCCTCAACATATCGAAAATCTCTGCTGTGGCTTGAGTTTTGAAAACTATGATGACGTTCACGAGCGTGCTGTTAAGGACTTACACGATGCGTTGATGAAAGCATCTCAAAATGGTAAATATCCAATCGTAATTGACCATAGTGCATGCTTTAACCATGCTTTCAAACACATGCCAGACTTAGAAATCAACGATATTTCTGAATTCTTGTGCAAATATGTTGTGCCGCATCTCGATATTGAAAAATGCGATGAACGCGTAATCGTGCATAAACAATGTAAGATCAAATCCTTGAATAAATCTCAGTACATCGAAGACTTGGCTCGCCTCTGTACAGACCACGTATTCAACATTAAATCCTTCGCATGTGACGGCTTTGCTGGCCAAAAAGGGTTCTTTACTCCAGAACTCAATAAATCGGCTACGAAAGACCTCGCTAGTGAAATCGCTGAATACGGTGTAACATTAGGCGTAAGCTCCAGTTCTACTTGTGAAATTGGTCTTGGTGAAAGCGGTGGCATCCCATTCGTTGGCGTTGCATTCCTACTAGATCGTTGCTCTAAGGCTAAGAACTAGGTCTTGTATACCTGTTGCTATTTGCGTTAAAGTAACTGGTAGTTTATGTTGCAGTTACTAGCAGTTTTTTAGGAGTTTTATGAGATTTACCGTTAATTCTTTATTTTTCTAAGAAATGTGGTATACTAAACGTAGGTAGTAGAGTGTATGAAATTACCTGCAATATAACCAAAAAAAGGACGAGTGGCAGCTCGTCCTTTTTCTTGCTTATTTTTTGTTCTTATTGTTGAGCCAGTAGCTGTAGGTAGTTACAACTAAGGCAACAATAATAGGGGCAAGCAAGGTGCCCCAGAGTGCATAAAACAGCTCCTGCAATATACCACCTCCTTTCGGGAGGTATTTTATATTATATCATCATGCTATGGAGTCTTGTATATAATTAATGATCGGAGAATTCTTAATGAAGAAATTTGTGCTTTTCTTTCTTTTAATAATAGCTCTTACGGGATGTGGATTGAATCAAAATACGAATAGTAATAAAACAGAATCAAATACAACTAGTTCTGCTATTGCAACTGGTTCCTCTACATCTGCTGCCGGAAACAGCCAAGCGATTACCAAGCAAGATGACCATCTAATTACAGCAAAGCAAGCCTTATCTGCTGGTGAGTATACGAAAGCCATAGAGGAAGCCACTGCGTCTATTAAACAAGATGCTAACAACGGAGAAGCCTATTCTGTACGTGGCTTTGCAACAGCATTAAATGGTGATGTAGCTAAAGGGTTGACAGATACTAAAAAGGCTTATGATTTAGATCCTAATAACGTGGCTAATTACTATAACATGGCCATGGTCTATAAGTTGCAAGGTCAGTTAAACGATTCTAAACAATGGTTTGAAAAGGTATTGGAAAAGGACCCTAGTAACACCTGGTCTGTGTATGGTATTGCTACTATTTATGCAGACCAAGGGGATGATACTAAGGCCCTTGATTGGCTAGAAAAGGCTATAAAAATTGATCCTTCTGTAAAAGCTGTTGCAGCCGAACAAGACCATTTTGAACGCTTTCACAATAATAGGCGATTTAAAACATTGGTCGGATTATAGATATGGATGTGAAAGCTCCATTTTTTGTGAAGCATCTCTCCGTATATATGGCAACATTAGAGGATTGTCATAGCGTATGGTTTGATGTGTTATATGTACTAAAATTATTGCTCTATTTCGTAACGATTCTGTGGATGCTTTGCATCATGTACCTCACTTTACCAGTTATTTTATGGACAGTAGCTCTATTTTTGCTGAGCAATTGATGATGTAAATTACATTGTTTTCTCTACTAATGCTTCTTGTAAAAGTTGAGAAAAGTTAATTCCTTTAGCTAATGCCCTATCGTTTAGCCAGGCAGGAATCGTTAGGGTTTTCTTTACGGATTTACTGTTTTTAGCTAAATCAATATCTGTTTGAACTAATGTAGGATATGTTGTTTCGGTACATGGTAAGCTGCGAATAGATGTGGGGGTAGGTAGAGTTTGTCCATCTTCTAAAGCGCCTAATATATAGAGTTTCATAGCCTCTTGTGCATTGGTTATTAATCTTATTCATAAAAATCATATTAGTATATAATTAATATGTATAAATTAGGTTGTGTATTGATGAAAGGAGAGGATTCATCATGAAACTATTTGGTAAAAGGGTAGCAATGGCTGTGTTGTGTGCGGCGACATTAACATCCCCATTATTTTTGAGCGGTTGTAGTATGTCAGAGTTATGGCAGGGTACTGAACAGAGCCGTAAGGAAATTGCGCAACGGTCTGAGCAAGATCAGGTGCAGTTATTTAATCAATATGTGAAAGCTGTAAGCCGATACAATCGCATGGCTGTAATGTTTGATTATGCGAATACGCCAACTCTTAATGAGTTAAAAGCTGGGCAGCATTTAACTGTATTTAATGCACCGAACTTTAAGCAGCTACAAAAAGAATTAGAAGAGGCTAAGCAAGCCGGTATTCCTTATGATGAAATGAAGGAGCCTTTAGATAAGTTGCTTTCAAAATTGAATGAAATTACACCGGTGGCCGAAGAGCTCGATGCATACTATAAATCTAAAGGGTATACCACAGATAACTATGCTAAGGAGCAACAATTAGGTCCTAAATATGTTCAATTGTATGAACAATTTGTTCCTGTTTATGCTGACTTTGATAATGTTATGCATAAAATCAATACGGAGCGCTTGCAACAACGGTTACAACAATTGCGTGATGCAGGCAAGAAAAATGCAGCTGCAGCACAAGAGGTTCATTTGCGACTTACTGCGGTCCTAGAAAAGATTGATAGTGAAAAACAACTAGATGTAAATGCTATCAATCAAGAGTTGCAAGCTATTGGTGATGTATCAAATGGCATTACTAGTCCTAAGTATGATTCTGTTAAGACTTCTGTAAACTCTACAATTGGTGCAATTCGTACCTATATGGGATCAAAACAAGATAACGACTATAATCGTATGATTGAGGCCTATAACCATTACATTTCTAATATGAATACGACCAATATGAATGGGTTAGATTAATAAGTCTATATAAAAGAAAGCTGTATCAAATGAGAATGTCATTTGATACAGCTTTTTAGTTGATATACGATATATCTTACTTTTTTAGGCTAATGCGCGTTGTAATTTGGCTTGATAAGGAGAATAATACTAAGGCTATCCAGATACAACCGAAGGCGATCATTTGTGGTGTGCCAAAGCTTTCACCAAAGTAAAAGATGGCTAGCAACAAGGCAATGGTAGGGGATACATATTGCAGGAAGCCTAGTAGGTTGAGCGGCAATAGTTGCGCACCATAGGAGAATAGCACCAATGGAACAGATGTAGTTAGACCGCAGGCTATGAGCAGCATGGAGGTATACCAGTCTGTGCCGAAATAAGACCACACTGTATTATCGATCATGGTCGTATATAGTAAGGCTAGCGGTGTTAATAGCCAGGCCTCAAAGGCGATGCTCGTAAAGGGAGAGATGAGTAGTTTCTTTTTTACGGCCCCATAAAGACCGAAGGAAACGGCGAGGATCATCGATACTAACGGCAAGGATCCTACTTGATAGGTGAGTAAGGCGATGCCGATGGTAGCGATGAGGACACTCAGCTTTTTCGGTATAGATAGAACCTCTTTAAATAGGATGACACCTAATACTACATTGAAGAGTGGGTTGATGTAATAGCCAAGGCTCGTGTTCATAACTTGATTATTGGCGATGGCCCAAATGTAGGTGAACCAGTTTACGCTGATGATGACTGCCGCAACTAAAAGTAGGAATAGTTGTGAACGTTGTTCTTTTAGTAATTGAAAGTCCTTTTTGAATTGTTTAAAATGTAGGCCAAATACAACGATCGCCATGCAAATACCTGACCAGATAATGCGTTGTGCCAGTATATTATACGGTGAAACATGGTTTAATAATGCCCAATATAGAGGGAGTAAGCCCCAAATTATATAACAACTAAGGGCTGTGATTAACCCTTTTTTACTTGTATGGTCCATAATGCCTCCTCGTGATAGCACTTATTATATCACTGTTTCTAGTCTGTGAGGGAATAATAGTATTTATATCCTATGAGATTTACTTGTGTTTATAGCTAATTAGAGGAGGCCATCGGTTGATGTTTTATAATAGGGATCTCTTGAATTCTTAATTTATGCGTTTTAGTTATTACATATGATTTTCAGTTATAACTTTGATTTTGGCACTTATGATTAAATGTTATGTTCATTGACTTTGTGCATATTGTTACACTATATTGGACTTAGAACAACGAATATAGAGAATAGGTGTCGTAAGACTTAATAGAGAAATCGGTATAAGCCGATGCGGTCCCGCCACTGTAAGGATGAGCCTGCTTTCATATATGTCACTGGAGTAATCTGGGAAGGCGAAAGCGAGGTGATGATCCCGAGCCAGGAGAACTGCCTATTTGATAATCACCGTTATGTACCTACGAGCGATAGGAAGGGGATTGGGGTATGCTGTCTACAGTATTTTTTAGTGTACCTTTCAATAAGAAACCTTACGTGTCACTTTAGGTGGCACGTTTTTTATTGCCCTTAGAGTGGATGTTGAGTATATGCGTCAAGTTTTATAGACATTAAACCGATGGACACATTTTGAGGTTGATGTGGTCCAATAAGATAAAGCTCGAGTGATTCATATATCTAACAATTCGCAGGTACGGTGCGCTGTTTCTCGGTATGGTTTCGAGTTGAAAAGGAGGCACATATATGTCTGACAAAAAGACTTCAAAGGATGCTGAACGTGATTTATTAGCACCTGTATCCTTTGATGAGTTTAAGAAACCTACGTATGAACAATGGCAGGCCGAGGTTGAAAAAGCGTTAAAAGGTGGCGACTTCCATAAGAAGATGTTCACTAAAACCTATGAGGGAATTACGTTACAACCAATTTACACGCCTGCATTGCATGGAGAAAAAATTCCAAAGGGTGTATATCCTGGAGCAGGTGAGTTCCTACGTGGCACAAAGGCAAGTGGTTATATTAAAGACTCTTGGGGCGTATCCCAATATGTAGACGAATCCTTTCCTAAGGATGCTAACCATGCAAGTTTATACGAAATTGTGAAAGGTGGCACCATTCACAATATTCGCCTTGATGAAGCAACACGCCATGATCAAGATGTGCAAGTAGGCGCAGCTGTTGGTATCGGCGGTACATCTCTGTCTACTATGGATGATTGTAGCCAATTGATTGAACGTTTTAATTTAAAGGAAAATCCTTTATACATTGAAACAGGTGCTTCTGCAGCTATCTTGCTCGGTATGCTAGCCGCTACGGTGAAAGGCTCTAAAAAACAGACCTCTGACTTGAAAGGTCTCGTTGGCGCAGACCCTATTGGTGTTTGGGCTAAAGATGGTACATTGCATATGTCTTTAGATACAGCCTTTGATGAAATGGCACATACTGTTGTATGGGCTAAAGAACAAGCTCCAGAGCTTAAAACTGTACTTGTATCTGGCGATGTATACGCTAATGGTGGCGCTAATGATGTGCAAGAGGTTGCCTATGCATTGGCAACAGCAGTTTGCTATGTGCGTCAATTAGCACAACGGAACATCGATATTCATACTGTTGCTAAAAGCATGATGTTTACATTCTCCTTGGGGGCAAACTTCTTCATGGAAATTGCTAAACTACGTGCATTGCGCGTGCTTTGGGCACGCATTATGGAGGCCTTTGGTGCAGAAGAAGCTGACCGTGCTGTTCATGTACACGGCAGAACATCGGCTTTCACAAAGACCGTATACGATCCGTATGTAAATCTGTTGCGTAACACGACACAGGCATTCTCCGGCGTTGTAGGCGGTTTGAATAGCCTTGAAGTGTCTCCATTTGACCAACCAATTCGCAAAGCTGACGACTTCTCTCGCCGTATTGCCCGTAACATCCAAGTTATGTTGCAAACTGAATTCGAGTTGCGTCAACCTGTGGACCCTGTAGGCGGTTCCTGGTATGTGGAAACATTGGCAGCCGAATTATGTGAAAAAATTTGGGCTGAGTTCCAAACTATTGAGGCTAAAGGTGGTATCGTAGCAGCTTTGAAAGAAGGCTATCCACAAGCTCAAGTTAAAGCAGTTCTTGACGAACGCTTCAAAAACCTTGCATTCCGCAGAGATGTGGCTGTAGGTAATAACATGTATGCGAACATGACTGAAGAATTGCTTGATCCAAAACCAGAAAATCAAGAAACATTGCGTCAAAAACGGGTTGCTCAAATCGAGGAGTACTTGGCAAGTGCGGAGCCAGATGCGGTTGTGAAAGCACAGGCTACCCTAGAAGCAGGTACTACAGAGCCAGGCGCTTTGATTGGTCTTATTGAACTCGGTGCATTACAAAAATTAACAATACGTCAAATCCGGAAGGCTTTAGATGCTGGTGATATTGCTTCCGAAACCATTGAATCCATTGCAGCTCATCGCTGGACTGAACAGTTTGAAGCACTTCGCATGCGCACTGAGAATTATAAACAACGTACGAAAGATAATGTGAAGGTATTCTTGGCCAATATGGGCCCAATCCCTCAACATAAACCTCGGGCGGACTTCTCCACAGGCTTCTTCGAAGTAGGTGCTTTTGAAGTTATCAAAAATGATGGTCATGAAACAACGGCTGATGCTGCGAAAGCTGCTCGTGAAAGTGGTGCTGATGTTGTCGTTATCTGTTCTACAGATGATACATATCCAGAATTGGTACCACCACTTGCTAAGGAATTGAAAGAAACTATGCCGAATGTAACGGTTATTTTAGCAGGGGCACCTCCTAAGGACTTAGAACCTGTGTACCGTGAAGCTGGCGTGGACGACTTCATTTCTGTTCGTGCAAATTGTTACGAAATCTTGAATAAGTTACAAGATAAGAAAGGGATGTGAGCTCATGTTTAAAAATCCAGACTTCTCCTCTCTTGGCTTGGAATCTCAGACAGCAACATCTCGCGATGCATGGCTTGCTGAACTTCAAAAAGAAACAGGAAAAAGCTTTGAAGAGTTATACAATACGACGATGGAACAGATTCAGGTGAAACCGCTCTATACGGAGATGGATTATGAAGGAATGACACACCTTAACTACATGGCCGGTGTGCCTCCGTATTTGCGCGGACCTTATTCCACAATGTATGTAACGCGTCCTTGGACAGTACGTCAGTACGCTGGTTTCTCCACAGCGGAAGAATCCAATGCGTTCTATCGTCGTAACTTGGCAGCGGGCCAAAAGGGTTTGTCTATCGCCTTTGACCTTGCTACTCACCGTGGTTATGACTCCGATCATCCTCGTGTAGTAGGTGACGTTGGTAAAGCGGGTGTTGCGGTAGACTCCATCCTCGACATGGAAATTTTATTCTCCGGTATCCCCCTTGATCAAATGTCTGTATCCATGACCATGAATGGCGCCGTATTGCCAGTAATGGCGTTCTACATCTTGGCTGGTGAAGAACAAGGTGTAGATAAAAAGGTTATGGCTGGTACAATCCAAAATGATATCTTGAAAGAGTTCATGGTACGTAATACTTATATTTATCCTCCAGCTACGTCCATGCGCATTATCGGCGATATCTTTGCGTATACATCCCAGTACATGCCTAAGTTCAATAGTATCTCCATTTCCGGCTACCATATGCAAGAAGCGGGCGCTACTGCGGATATCGAATTAGGTTACACATTGGCCGATGGTCTCGAATATATCCGTACCGGTGTTAATGCGGGCCTTCACGTTGACCAGTTCGCACCACGCTTGTCCTTCTTCTGGGCAATCGGTAAAAACTACTTCATGGAAGTGGCAAAAATGCGTGCAGCTCGTATGTTGTGGGCTAAGATTATCAATAGTTTCGGCTCTGAAAATCCTAAATCCATGGCACTTCGTACACATAGCCAAACATCTGGTTGGTCTCTTACAGAACAAGATCCATTCAACAACGTGGCTCGTACATGTATGGAAGCGATGGGCGCGGCTTTGGGCCATACGCAATCTCTACATACGAATGCGCTTGACGAAGCCATTGCGTTGCCTACGGACTTTTCCGCACGTATTGCGCGTAATACTCAGCTTTATATCCAAGATGAAACTAAGGTATGTAAGGTTATCGACCCATGGGGCGGTTCCTACTATGTAGAAGCGTTGACAGATGAATTGATTCGTCGCGCTTGGGGTCATATTCAAGAAATCGAATCTCTTGGCGGTATGGCGAAAGCTATCGATACAGGGCTTCCTAAGATGCGTATCGAAGAAGCTGCTGCACGTCGCCAAGCTCGTATCGACTCCGGTCGTGAAGCGATTATTGGTATCAACAAATATCGTCTAGATAAAGAAGACCCATTGGATATCCTCGATGTAGATAACACGGCTGTACGGGAAGCGCAAATTCGTCGTCTCGAACAATTGCGTGCTAACCGGGATGAAGAAAAGGTTCAATCCTGTCTTGAAGCGATTACAAAGGCTACAGAATCGGGCGAAGGCAACTTGCTTGCTCTTGCGCTTGAAGCGGCTCGTGCCCGTGCATCCTTGGGTGAAATTTCCTTTGCTGTTGAAAAGGTATGCGGTCGTCATAAAGCGGTTATTCGCTCTATTTCCGGTGTATACTCCAGTGAATTTGAAGATGACGATGTAATCAAAGAAGTACGTCAAATGGCGGATAACTTTGAAGAACTCGAAGGTCGTCGTCCTCGTATCATGATTGCGAAGATGGGCCAAGACGGTCATGACCGTGGTGCCAAAGTTATCGCTACGTCCTTCGCGGACATGGGCTTTGACGTGGATATCGGACCTTTGTTCCAAACTCCAGAAGAAACAGCACAAGATGCGGTGGATAATGACGTTCATATTGTCGGATTTAGTTCTCTTGCGGCGGGGCATAAGACATTATTGCCTCAACTTGTAGAGGAACTCAACAAGCGGGACCGTGGAGATATTTTAGTTGCCATCGGCGGCGTAATCCCTGCTCAGGACTATGAATTCCTACGCGAACATGGCGCAGTGGCTATCTTTGGCCCTGGTACAGTTTTGCCAGTAGCGGCGAAAAAATTACTAGAAACATTGACTAGTCACGTTCAAGACGAGTCTCATGACTGATAACAAACGGTCTACTCCGGATGAATTGCGCAATACACAGGACGCAACTTTCACCACTGGTGAAGGCAAGGCCCCTGAATTAGGTGTAAAAAACGCAAGCACAGAGGGTAGTACCTATCGTCCCGACTGGGTGCCAGAAGAAGCGAAGAAAGATGACACTTATGCGTGTCACGTAATGAAAGGCGTCAAAGAAATGCATGACGGCCTCTTATCTAGCTCTGCTCATCTGGCTCCAGCGGTACGTCCCGTACAGCGGCGAAAGAAATTAACTGTCGCTGATTATGTACGCGGTATCGAGCAGGGGGACCGCGTTATACTTTCACGGGCCATCACATTAGTAGAAAGTAATAATAAGGACCATTTCAAACTAGCTCAACAAGTGTTGCAAGCCGTATTGCCTCGTACGGGCAAGGCATTGCGCATCGGTATTACTGGTGTGCCTGGGGCCGGTAAAAGTACGTTTATTGAAGCCTTTGGTAACATGCTCATTGAAGCGGGTTACAAGGTTGCCGTATTGGCTGTAGACCCTACGAGCCAAGTCACAAAAGGCAGTATTTTGGGTGATAAAACGCGGATGGAAACGTTGACGAAACATCCTGAGGCTTATATTCGTCCATCGCCGGCTGGTGGTACGCTAGGCGGTGTGGCTCGTAAAAGTAGAGAAACTATGCTACTTTGCGAGGCTGCTGGGTACGATATCATTCTCGTTGAAACCGTTGGGGTTGGGCAAAGCGAAGTTACTGTGCGCTCCATGGTAGACTTCTTTATGCTCATCGTTTTGACGGGGGCAGGCGATGAATTGCAAGGCATTAAAAAAGGTGTTATGGAACTTGCTGATGCTATTGTGGTCAACAAGGCTGATGGGGATAATCTCAAACGAGCTCTCATTGCTCGTAGCGACTACGACCGTATGTTGCATTATATCCGTCCGGCTACGGAAAAATGGAAGACTCAAGCCTACACATGTTCAGCTGTCACAAAGGATGGCCTCGATGAATTGTGGGATGTTATCCAAGAGTTCACTGAACAAGGCAAAGAAAATGGGGTCTTCTTAAAACGCCGTCAAGAACAATCCCTCCGTTGGGTACGCGATATGATTGACGAACACTTGCACAACCTATTCTTTAACAATGTAGTCATTCAAGGTCGTATGGGCGAAGTCGAAAATGCTGTCTTAGACGGTGAAATGAGCGAATCTCAAGCCGTTGAAGAATTAATTGGTGTGTTCGATAAGTCTTTGCAATAAGTAGATCGGTAAATACATATTGTATTGTTAAATATGTATTGTATTGCTAAATACATATTAGATAAGCCGGCATAACTTATCTTAATACGAACTCTGTTAGCAATCGTATGTATTTCGATACAATTAAAGATGTATTTGTAAAAGGCATAGTATCAAAACCGCTGTTGGTGAAACAAGTAGTAAGACACTGTGCCTTTTTCTATGCCGATGAAAGCGTATTCATGAAATAAATTTCATATATTTATACTTAATACTTTCATATATATCATATATATTCTTATTTGATCCCCATTCTGGTCTCTCTTCC
>CAMUQE010000046.1 GCA_947096075.1 Veillonella parvula
GCGGCTTGAACACCTACATTATACTTAAGCAAGGTGATTTTTTTGTATAACTTTCCTTGCCGCACCCGCATAGCGGGTGGTTTAATGATTCGCGACTACGTCGCGAACCAGTCTAAAGACAATAAAAAAAAGAGGATTCCTAAGAATCCTCTTTTAAAGTTTGAATTAACGACGATTTGCATCGAAGAAGTTGATAGCAACTTCTGGGAACATAGCGTAAGTCAATACGTCTTCGTCAGTGATACCATTGTAGCCTTTGGAAGCTAAATCTTGACGGTAACCTTCCAATTCAGGTTCGATAAGATCTGCAGGACGGCAAGTGATAGGTTCTTCATCACCAATAATAGTACGACGAATATCATCGGAGATAGTACCAGGTAACGCACCATATTTACCGCGTACAAGGTCTTTAACTTCGTTAGGAACCATTTTGTAACGGTCGCCCATCATAACGTTCATCATAGCCATTGTACCAACGATTTGGGATGTTGGAGTTACCAATGGAGGGTAACCCAAGTCTTCACGAACGCGTGGCATTTCATCCATAACGTCGAAGAAGCGATCGCCCATACCCATTTCGTTCAATTGGTTTTGAGTATTGGACAACATACCGCCAGGAATTTGGTAACGACGAACAGCTGGGATTACATCGCTAGCTGGTTTCAAGTTGAATTCTTCAGCGATTTGTTGTTTTACTTTACGGAAGTGGTCAACTAATGGAATGTATTTATCAAGGTCAAGACCAAGATCCCATTCAGTACCTTTGAACATTTCGATCATAGTTTCAGTAGCTGGTTGGCTAGTTGCATGAGCGAATGGAGAGATAGCAGTATCGATGATATCTACGCCAGCTTTAGCAGCTTCCCAGTATGTAGTACTTGCAAGGCCGCAAGTGAAATGGCTGTGCAAGTCGATTGGCAATTCGCCGAAACGTTTTTTGAAAGTAGAAACCAAATCATATGCATCAGCAGGTCCTAACAAACCGGACATATCTTTGATACAAAGGGAATCAGTACCCATTTCTACCAAAGTTTCAGCTACTTTCAAGAAGCTTTCAGTTGTGTGAACTGGAGAAATTGTGTATACCATAGCGGATTGAACGTGTGCACCAGCTTTTTTGGAATACTTAATAGCAGCTTCCATATTGCGTGGGTCATTCAATGCGTCGAAAATACGGATACGGTCGATACCATTTTTTACAGCCGCATTACAGAATGCTTCTACTACGTCGTCGGAGTAGTGTTTATAGCCCAACAAATTTTGACCGCGAAGCAACATTTGCAATGGGGTATTTTTCAAATTAGCTTTCAATTTGCGAAGGCGTTCCCATGGATCTTCATTCAAGAAACGAAGACAGCTGTCATAAGTAGCGCCGCCCCAACATTCAAGAGCTTCATAACCAATATCATCTAAAAGGCCGAGCACTGGTTCCATTTGTTCGTAGCGCATACGTGTTGCCAAAATAGATTGATGACCGTCACGAAGAACGGTTTCGCAAATTCTTAATTTTTTAGCCATGTTAATCCTCCAAATCGAAATAGTCTGTGTATGTAACTTTATACACTCATCAAACAACTATCTCATACCTATTTTTTTTACGATTTTTTCGATGTCTGCTCACACTAGCTAAACGCGCTAAAATCGTAATACATACTTATATTAGACTACTTATAAAATTCTTTGTCAACAACCACATTATGCTATTTACTCATAATTTCATGTATACAAAGATGATTTTTTCGTGATGAATATCACAAAAAACTGCAGAGGAACTAGAGTTTAGCATGTATGTTTAATCAAATTAATTTTTTTGTAATTGCTCATTTTAATAAGAAACTAAAAATTATATCGTAATAATTTTTAGTTATTATTAAATACTTTTCAAAATATATCGGTATTTATAAATGTAGTAATTCGATAAACATCGGTATGCTTATGAGTTCATCAATTTTATTAATAACTTAGTCGATATTTTTAAATGTATAAACATGCAAAAGAACCTGTCCATTTATGGACAGGTTCTGATGTGATCTTTAAAATTCAAGAATCTCCGGATATACAGCTTATTTCTCAGGCTTAACCTTTTTAGGCGCAGTTTCAAGGACAATATTTTTACCATCCCGTTTTACTTGAATGGAAAAGGCCCCTTCCCCTTCTTTAAAATACTCCATCTTGATATCGAGGAGCATTTTACCAATCATAGTCTCTACCTTTTCCGTTAAGAACTCACGGTAAAATGCATCTTCCTTTTGCTTTGGACTTTGATGAACAACCGGTTTCTTAGCAGCCCGTTCCATATCGAGCATAGTATCTTCAAAATTATCTGTATCTTTAAAATTTTTCATCATATCCGCATCGGATAAACCTTTTTGAATTTTAAACTTTGCCATGTGTATCTCCTATCAGTTCGAAAATTGCTTTCTTTACACGTACTGGTTCAATACCAGACATACAATATTGATTAGGCTTAGGACAACGTCGTTTACGACACCCTAAACAATCTAATTCATCATTTACGAGCACCTTAAAGTCCCCCGTCAGAGGGCCCCATAATTTAGGATCTGTAGGACCAAAAAGTGCTACTATAGGCTTATTTAAAGCTAAAGCAATATGCAGAGCTCCAGTATCAGCAGTAACTACTACATCGCAACTTTCAATTAAAGCCCCTAACTCTTGAAGCGTCGTTTTCCCTAACATATTCAGTACAATTTTATCAATGCCCTCATCTGTTAGCGAGTCCATCAATGGTTTGTATTGAGTAGCCTCTTTAGGGCCACCTAAGCAAACAAAATTTGCTCTATATTGAAGGGATTTAATGAGGGAGTACCATTTTTCCTGAGGCCATTCTTTCGTTGCCCAAGACGTGCCTAATACAAGCCCAACTCGTAGAGGTGTATCCACCTCCCCACGATTCAAGGAAATGTCGTTATCAATCGTTTTCCACTGTTCTTCTGCCCAGCTCTGTAAATTTGATGACACCTGAAAATCCATATGGTACAGCTTATTAGCACTAGATTCATTTAGCGTGCAGTTCTCAACACCATCTTTAGCTAGATTAAGCGGTGTATCTAAATGTACATGTTCAGCAACAGCCATTGTTAACAGTTGAGCTACCTCAACATAGCGCTTAATCACATGATCTGTACTAGGCTTTGTTTTATGGTTAGTAAATAACCAATTCAACTCTTTTGTACCACCAAGGCCAAGTCGAATCGGGGCGTCTGAAGCCAATAGTACCAAACCTGTTATGAGTCGCCCTTGTACATCAATGGCTACGTCAAATCTATAAGGTTCTAATTTAGCCTTAAGCTCCCACCACATGCGCCACATTGTAGGGATATGTAGTTTTTTAGAATGTGCCTCGTATACATCCCGTTCCCAGGGAATTATCTCATCTACATAGGGATTGCCCTGTAAAAGCTCTACCATACTAGGCGTTACAATCCAATGCAACTTAGCATCAGGATACTGTTCCTTAATCCACCGCGCAGCAGGTGTAGCATGCAAAATATCACCTATGTAACTAAGGCGTACAAATAATATATTCATAGATATCCTTAGGGTACATACTATTATAGGAATAAAGCCTTTATAATGAAAGAACATTATAAAGGCTTATTCTTAAGATTTCTTTTTACTACCACTACTATTGGATGATTTAGAAGATGTAGTATCTTCTGTTACCTTAGTAGTTTCTTCACTACCATTCTTAATGATATTTTTCACATCTGATAATGTCAACTCATTAAATGTAGTAGGGTGATTGTATTTGTAAACCGGATTGAAGCCTACACCTAATTTACCAGTGTAAACAGTCAATGCATTATTGTCCTCATCAACACGAGCAATGTAGATGGTTTTGTCCATATCAACACCGATAAAGCGGAAACGCCCTTCAGGGTTGATAACACGCCATCCCCCTTCAATGCCATTGAACATGAAGACATCCCCAGTTCTCACATTATCGTAGAAGAAGTTATCCTCATCGTAGAATACGCCGATATGACCGATATCAGTAGCTTGCATGTAAACGCGACGTGTATCATAGTTAGCATCGGTCCGATAAATGCGATATGTATGCTCTTGAACTTTTACCTTCATATACACCACATTCGTCGCTTCAGAGTACGCAGCATCTACGATTTTACTGCCCCGAGGCAAGTCTTCAAGTTTCGTATCAACTTCATGTTCTGGATCATCCGCATTAAGACGAGCCATGACAACATCTCTGGAGTCATATAAACCCATGATAGCATAGTTACGGTCTGGCATCCAGTTAAAGTAACTAATCGAGCGTCCCTTCAAATCAATATTTGTAGGGGTACTTTCATTAGCCTTGTAAATTTTCAAAGAGTTTTCTGTAACAACGGCCATGAATTGACGGTCATAGGATACATATTTAGTGCCTTCCTTCACATCAGGGAAGTTTTTAGTATCATCTTTTGATGCGCCTGCTACGTTAAATTCTGTAGTCGGCGCAAACATATATTGATCAAGGTATAGGTATACCCCACCTTGCAGAAGAATACCTACCGCAAAGGCGCTCAGTACACGCGTAAAAGGTTTCATCTGTCCTCCTATTTCACGATAAACGCCGTTGGGATCATGCGTTCCCCTAACAAATCGGCTGGTTTATTCACAACTTTACCGTTGAGGTACAAAGTAGAACTAGAACCGCCATCTAAATTTGCTGCAATGTAGCAACCTTTTTCAAAAAGAATATCTTGTACGTCACGCAAGGTAGCACCAATGGAGTACCCTGGTTGACGACCATCGATTACAAGGAATAGCACTGTACCATCTTTCTTTTGACCGATAGCAGTACGAGGACCTACGCCCCAGCCACCATCACCTTCGGTAATCATCTTCTTACCATCAACGATAAGAGGCGGACCAAAGGTAATACCTTCCATGGCTTTCATATCACTAAGCTGAGTTTTATCATAGTTACCAGCAATAAGGTTACCCGATTTAGAGAAACCTACAAAGTCTACGTCTTCATCAGGACCTACATCCTTACCGATAACGTACTCACCGTCATGCAAGATGAAACCATATGGCAAACGGCCTGTACCAGTACCATTAGGGTCGTGGAATCCACCGCCATTAATCGCTGCTACAGCATTATTCATTTTCGCAATATTACTTGTAGTATCGCCTTTTTCTTGAATATTAGCTGCTGTGCCTACTTGGATACGACGAGGATCAGGAATTTCTAAAATATAGCCTACATAACGAGCAGACTGGATTTTTTCAAGATTTAAAGTCTTATCTTCACGAGCATTAAATTTGAACAAATCTTGGCTTTTAACAACCCCTACAGTCCCCAAAATAGCTTGTAATTCTTCGTCATTAAACAACCACGTAATGTAATGAGGATGGCGAGATTGTAAGATAGCACCAATAACGGCGCGCTTTACATTATTAAATGGTCCAAAGAGCACCACGAAGGGTGATGTGATAACGGTAAATAAGAACACCATAACGATGAACTTTACCCAATTCTTTTTGAACAATGTATTTCTCCTTATAAATCAGTGAAATTTTCGGTACTAATGCGTTCTTCAAAATGCTTGATATCCACCGCATTGCCTACCCAAACACGCAAAATATTATATGGATTATCACCAGTATGAGCCCAGCCAGACTTCATAGCCATGCCCATCTTGATACCAGCTTTCTTAGATGCCGAATCGGTGAATTCATTTTTATCTCCATATGGATAGCAGAACCAAGGATTATCCTTAATACCTACTTCTTTAGCAAGTGCCTCTTGAGCTTTTGTGATATTTTCAATTTGTTTCGCTTCTGACAATTGGCCCATTTCTATATGTTGGAAACCATGATTGGAAATAGTGATGCCATTTTTATGCATTTCACGCACTTGATCCCAAGTTAAACGACTCCCAATATCGCCAGGATTGATAAAAACAGTTGCAGGGAATCCATATTCTTTCATAATTGGATATACAATAGAATATGTATCTGCATAACCGTCATCAAAGGTTAAAACGACAGGTTTTTCAGGCACTGCAGCGCCATTTACAACATATTCATATAATTGATCCATCGTCAATGGATTATAGCCGTTATCCTTGAGGAACTTCATTTGCTCTCGGAATAAATCCTCCCGAATAACCGCATCATTATCTTTGTCATCGCCGACTTTATGATACATAAGGACAGGAATGCCCGATGGATGTACCATCTTAACTTCTTTTACAGGCGGTACTGAACTAGTAGGTTCTGTTTTTTGTGAAAGCACGCCACAACCTGCCACAACCATTGCCAATACCAAAACTAACAGTGTTACCAACGGAATCCGTTTCATAGGTCCTCCTCTATTAGAACACAATTATATACAGAATATTATAACATTTCCATGAAGAATAGTAAAAATTCCTCCATATAGGTATCATCTAAACAATGATTTATACTCTAAAGAGATTTATCACTTACTTATACTTTATGTTGTAATCTAGAAAAGAATGATTTAATATTTTAATTATAATGTTTCTTATTTAAACTATACGATTATTATATAAAGAATATAAAGGATTTCTTATGAAAAAACGCTTAAGCCTTATACAAATGGACGTCCATGTAAACGACGTGGAATACAACTATAATCGTGTTCAAGAGTTGCTCACGCAAGCTTTAGCTGAAACTCCAGATATTATTGTTTTACCCGAAACATGGAACACAGGATTTCATCCATCTAAGGATTTAATCAATATTTCTGATAGAAACGGAGAAAGAACAAAAGCTTTATTAAGTGCATTCTCTAAAGAGCACAATGTAAACATTGTAGGCGGCTCTGTAGCCGTAGCAAAAGAAGATTTAGTATTTAATACATCCTATGCTTACAACCGCGAAGGCAAGCTTGTAGGGGAATATTCCAAAATGCACGGATTCAGCCCTGCTAAAGAGGATTACTACTTTGCTAGCGGTACCCATACCACCCATTTCGAATTAGATGGTATTCCTTGCAGTACTGTCATTTGCTATGACATTCGTTTCCCTGAACTCGTTAGAATGGCGGCATTGCCTGGTACTGAACTGTTATTCGTACCCGCTCAGTGGCCAACCATGCGTTTACGTCACTGGCAAGTATTAAACGAAGTACGAGCCATTGAAAATCAACTCTTCCTATGTGCCGTAAACGGCTGTGGGACAGTGGGTCGTGTTCAAAGTACTGGTCATTCTGCCATATATGACCCATGGGGCACAAACCTTCTTGAAATGGATACCGTAGAAGGCATCTCATCTGTAGATATCGACCTCACCGTAGTAGAAGATATTCGCAATAAAATTAATATCTTTAGAGATCGTAAACCAGAGCTTTACAATCTATAAAATAAAGGCACATTGTTACTAAAACACCTTCTAAAATAGTCTTAATTTTGGAAAGCATTAATATGTAACAATGTGCTTTTTAATTATATTGTTTTAAATTCATATACTAAAACTCTATAAGCTTCCACATATCTTCTGGAACCTGTTCAAGAGGTTTATTTTTAGCTATTGCTTCTTTTAGAATGTCAATAGTATCTTGCACCTCTTGTTTATCCTTTGTATCTGGATCATGAAGGATGACACGATTTAAAGAATCTTTACCAAATTGCTTTAAATACTCTTTTTCCACTTGATTAAGTTCACGGCGTAAGTATTTCATAGCTATCACACCTCCTATATAAAAATCTAAAATATTTTATCATTCTAATCATTCCAATAGACCAACATAGTTTTTTATAACAATAATTATAAAATGATTTAAAGATTACCTCTATAAAAAACGGCGTATTAACGCCATTTTTTTGTTGCTTCTATATAGTAGTCGATGATAACTGGTCTAGTAATGCTGCTAATTTCTACATCGTCTACCTTTTCATCACGACCAAATGTAAATAGTTTGGCCATAATATCAGGTGTAATATATCGCGTATCTACGGCAGTGATTGGTTTAATTTGTGAAAGTTCATGTTTTGTAGCCATGTTAAAGCCCCATTCTCCAAAGGTGGGAACTTGAACATGATAGGGATATACAAAAAAACCTTCACTAGCCAATGTTTTATTGATACTCCAGAACACCTTAGGCGCATAGTACGGACTGGTAGATTGGACTACAAGAACACCACTTTCAGAAAGAGTATTGTAACATAAGCGATAGAAAATATTGCTATATAATTTACCAAGTGCTGCATTATTAGGATCTGGTAAATCAACGATAATCAGATCATATCGTTCTGAAGTACGCTCTAAAAATTTAAAGGCATCATCATTGATGATATGTACTCGCTCATCAGATAGTGAGCCTTGATTTAGTTCTACAATGAGCGGATTTGTTTTTGACACATCTGTCATAACCGCATCAAGGTCGACGAGCGTAATATTTACATCTCCATATTTCAAAAGCTCACGAGCGACTAGGCCATCGCCACCACCAAGGATGAGGATGTTTTTAGGATATACTACCTGTGCCATAGGAATATGTACCAAGGCCTCATGGTAGCGATATTCATCCATCGACGAAAACTGTAAATTGCCATCGATAAATAAGCGAATATCATCTTTATGACGTGTAATGATAACCTTTTGATACTGTGATTGTTGAGAAAAAACTATGGTATCTCGATACAACCCATTTTCAATGTATTTTGATATGCTTTCAGAGGTAACCAAACCTACCGTTAAACTAAGGGCAATACCTATAGCGGCAAGTTTCAAGGCACGTCTAAAATGCAAATGATGTCGATAACGAATCACCACAATAGCTGCGGCCGTAATATTCAACAAACCACATAAAAAGGCAGAAGCCATATAACCGAGATAAGGTAATAACAGCAATGGAAACGCCACTGCCCCTACTAAACCACCGATGTAGTCAAAAGCAAAGACAGAGGACAACGTAACTCGTACATCCTTAGTATCCAGCTCTATAACACGTGCTAACAAGGGGATTTCCATCCCCACTAAACAACCTATGATAATCACCAACAGATACATAATAATCTGATAGGACACGATGTATAGATTGCCCAAGAATATAGCAAGTGCACTAATACCACCAACGACACCCACGGCTAATTCAATACCGATAAACCAGTCATACAAATGGGTTTTAATATATTTACTAAGATAGGAACCAAGCCCCATAGCGGCCATATATAGGCCAATAGTAATGGAGTATTGCCACACCGTATCACCCGATATATAAGAGCTAATAGCGCCTATGATGAGCTCATAGCACAGTGAACAGCCCGATATAATAAAGGCCGTCAACAATAATAATCGGTGTGATTTCATCAGTGGATAGCTCCGGCAATTATGAGGGCACAACCCACAAAGATACCAAAGATCATAATGCCTGCCGCCGTATTCCCACGCATAATCTCTTCGGCTAAGGAATATTTACGGTGAAACGCATTAACCAAGAAAAATCCTACTAAGAATATAGCTATGCCAATAACAGAATACAAAAGGCTAGACACCAAGCCCTGTAAAAGATATTCCTCCACCGCTTGCGCTGATGGTGATTGAATAGCAGCGCGAACGATTTCGCCGATACCAATAAAGGATCCCGCACAAAGCCAAGCTACGGCACGATTGCCGCGCTTAATTTCAGTAGGGAAATCACCGGGAATAAAGACATCAATAATCCAATTACCAATAATCATCAGTATGATACCGATAAGGGAAAAGACAACCACATTTATAATATCTACGATATAAGGCATAATACCCTCCTACTATGTTTTAATAGCTTTTTTTAAACTGAAAATAATCGTGATTTACCTTAACAAATATTATTTGCCGGAGCTCGTACCCCCGCTATAACCGCCGCGACTGCCGGAACTACCATTACGAATACTGGTTGCATAAGATTCATATGGTGAATAACTATAATTATTCGCCTTAGATAAACGTGCTGCATCTGTAGTACCCGCACCATGACCCGTCGAATAGTCAGACTTATATGGATTCTTCGTTGGATCATAATCGGTATATGTGGATGAGGACTTATATTTTGTTTCATCTTGTCCATATCCGTTATACCAATACGAATTGCGATAGAACCAATAAGAGCGTGCACTTGAACGATAACCGCCATCATTATTATGATTGTACGCAGCTTCTCTACTTTCAATACGAACTAAAACTGTATTATCCGTAGAGATATAGACCGTAATATATTCATATTTAGTCAATAATGTTACTGTTTCCGTAGGAACCTTTTGCATCCCCTGTTGTTCTGATTGATATTTTGAAGCAACTGATATGTTATCATCTGTAATGTCTGTAAAAGCCGTGTTACCGTCTTGTGTAACTCGTTCAACCTCACCATCCAAGCCTTTAATGATATCTTGAGTCGTTTCATCAAGATTTAAAGATGATTGATAAATATCTGATTTCAGATTATTTGTGCCCGTAATGGATGTTACATATGTATATCGAGACGGATTGTCCTTAATATATTCAGATGCTGTATAAGGATGATTGAAAAAAGCACGTACATTATGCCACATGTGTATATCTAAATCAGGCGTATAAGCAAGAAAAATCACAATCATCCAAAAAGCAGGATAAAACCACTTTTTATAACGTTGTTGTTTCATGCGTTTCTGAATAACTTCACTAAACTCGGGATCAGTGTCTAAAGTCACATAGTCCTTGCTAATATAAAAGCCTTGCGAATACTCTGTTTCGTCATCCCACACTTCTATTGAAAATGTACTCGCTCCACTTTCAGTTTCATACTCTTCATAATCCGCCGAGTCACTTGTATCTACGTCTACATCACCCCAAACACCTCTAACTCGTTCACGTCCACTATCCACGAGCTTCATACCATCCGTGCTCATCCTACCACAAGGCTTTGTAAACTGATATTCGTTGCGGATTTCATCCCAGCTTAGCCAATATTCATCTTCACCAACATGTTTTAAAAGTTTATACTCAAACCATGTATCGCCATAGTCATCTTCGTATTTTATCTTCCCCAGAATGGTGTATAAATCGTTCCTGATACGCAACGTATCACCATAATTAAACTCCATAAATAGACCTCATAAAACACCTATACAAACGAAAATCATTAATTCAAAATCTAATTATTACAACATACCTTACTATGATTGTACACGGATTGTGAAAGCCTGCCAAACAACCAGATAAAAGAAAAGCTGTCAGCAATAATAATTGTTGTGATTACATCAACGGATAATTCTTCTAATAATAAAAACAGATACCACAATGATCCCAAGGACTATATTCCCAGCTACTATATAAGGCCATGTAAGGTCATCACGTATATCATGCAATATTTTTATATCAAAGATTGGCATATAAACTAGTAAGTTTGCAAAAATCCAAACTATGGGCCCTATAAACTTCATCTTCTTAGCAATATCCATTTTATCTAGAATAGACTCGGTTACCTCTACATCCTTTTCAACCGATACATATTCTTTATTGATATAAAAGCCTTTTAAATATTCCTTCCTATCGGACCATTCTTTAACAGAAAACGTATGTGTACCATTATTATTTTCATACTCTTTATAACGAGCAACATCAGAAGTATCTATCTCCGTATCACCCCAAGTGCCTATTGCCATCTGATAACCACTATTCACAATTTTCATATCCGATGGTAACGCTTTTCCACACGACTTTGAAAACTGGTACGCCTCTCGCCTCTTATCCCAACTGAACCAAAACTCTGCGTTATTCTTATGTTTAATTAGCTTATACTCATACCAAATATCTCCATGAGTATCAATGTATCGTATCTTGCCTAGAATAGTATATAATTCCCTTCGGATACGTAGCGTCTCGCCATAATTAAAATCCATAACCGTCTCTCATATTGAAAATTATACATGTAAAATGTATATTACTTATTACTATGATTGTACACGGATTGTAAAAGCCTGCCAACACTTCTCAAATTTAAAAGAGAAGATAAACTCATTAAATGTATTTTAATATCAAAATAATGACAAAAAAGGACCTACAGTAATCTGTAGGTCCTTATATCTTGCTATATTTTTGTTTGATTTGATGTCATATATATCTATTATATATGAATCGCACTAATCTTCTATTTCTCGAATGTCATATTCAAGATTAAAAAATTTAATAAGCTTTAAAACATTATCTCGATTATAATTAGACGGAACTGGAATCAGTAATGTTTTATCACTATTAATATATACCGCTTTTACGTCTTCTCCCCAAACAAAATCAGGAAAACACTCAGCCAAGCTAAGGTCTTCCCAAGTCTGGCTGCCAACAAGAAGAATTCCTTGACCTAATTTTCTTTGCATAGAACATATTACGTCCCACGCTTCGGCATAATCTGCTACGGGCACTGAATCTCTCATAAAATGTGGATTATGATTTAAAACTTTTAGCATTTCATCCACCTCCTATTATGTACCATAATTACACCATATTTTTAAATTGTATGCAATAGATTATTAACCAATCAGAACCACCCTTAAAAGATGAAACTGCTATTTAGAGTGGAATAAATACTAACGTATTCACATGATCTGCCATAATCTCCCCCTCAATAATCTTGCCCACTTATATTCACATAAACGCCTTAATATTTCACGTAAACTATTTCTGTATTGATTATATATAACTTTACGTCTATACTTAGGTGTAAATACTATGTGGTATTTGCATAACCATTTTATGTGCGCAAGACTCTGTGTCTTTGTTGCCATATAAAATCACCTTTCTTTTGCATATAATGCGGCTTGAACACCTACATTATACTTAAGCAAGGTGATTTTTTATATAGCTTTCATTGCCACACCCGCATAACGGGTAGTTTTATGGCTCGCGACTACGTCGCGAACCAGTCTAAAGACAATAATAAAATAAGCCACCGCATCATATGCAGTGGCTATTATAACCCTCATATAAAAGGGGCAAATATTTATTATTTAAAGGGGCAAATATTTATTATTTAAAGGGGCAAATAAGGGGCAAATTGTTGTTGCAATGCGTTACTCTTTATCTTTCAAATATCCTTGTAAATGCTTTATCTGTTACGATTTATTACAATTCGTTACAATCTGTTAATCAGCAAGTAGAAATGGTGCGGTTGGAGGGACTTGAACCCTCACGAGCGTACGCTCACCACCCCCTCAA
>CAMUQE010000047.1 GCA_947096075.1 Veillonella parvula
GTATTTATTTTACATTTATCGGTTTATATATATTTCACGATTAATATTTCAGTACACTTAAATCCAAATCTATTACCATTAACATTACTGGAGCTCTATTTATAAAAAAGAAAAATCCCCTAGCCTAAGCTAGGGGATTCTTCTGGTAATTATGATAATAGGTTTAGATTCAGACTACTATATAGACCAACTCTGATCATGTCTAAATCAAACGAATTAACCTACAAATTTTGTCACTGCCGCAGTATCAGTTAAGTGACGTTTAGGCATACCCATTTCAGCAGGAGAAATGCCAAGAGCAAGACCTACTAATTGGGACATGTGCAAGATTGGCATATCTTTGCCACCGCCCACAACTTCTTTAGCTTCTTTTTGGAACATATCAAGTTGCATTTGGCAAAGTGGGCAAGGAGTAACTACGCAATCTGCACCTTCTGTTGCCGCATCTTTATTGATAGAGCCAGTCATTTGCATTACGGAATCATGCGCAGGGTATACAGCATGGAAACCGCAGCAATCAAGTTTACGGGAGAAGTCGATTGGTGTAGCACCGATAGCAGAGATCAAATCTGCTAAGGATGTAGGCATTTGATAATCTTCGAAGCCCAATTCAGTTTGAGGGCGAAGAATATGGCAGCCATAGTATTCAGCTACACGTAAACCAGTTAAAGGTTTAACAACTTTAGCTTTCAATTTGTCCAAACCGTAGTCGCGGATCAATACCCATAAGAAATGAGTAATATCAGTTGTACCGCGGTATTGTTTACCGATTTGAGCTAATTTTTTGTTAACTTCGTTCTTTTCTTTTTCGTTTGCATCAAGTTCATTTTTAGCTTCACGAAGCATCAAAGTACAAGTATTACATACAGTTAAAAGGTTTAAACCCTTTTCTTCTGCTAATGCAATGTTACGTGCGTTTGTAGCGAGTGTAACTTCTGGAGCGATATCTTGAACGTGGGAAGCGCCACAGCAAGTCCAGCCGTCAAGTTCTTCCAACTCAATACCTAATTTTTTAGCTACAGCAACTGTTGCTAAGTAATCTTCTTTGGCAGCGCTTTCAAGAACGCAACCTGGGAAAAATGCGTATTTCATTATTTGCTTACCTCCTCAGCTGCTTTCATAAGTCTGCGAACACCATCAATACCGTTTACAGGTTTTTGAGGTACTACAAGTTCAAATGGGTTGATTTTGCTGTGTTTCCACAAACGCAATGCATAGAATGCTTGTTTAGCGGAATCTACAACACCATCAGATTTCAAGCTCATAGAAACTTCTTTCAAGCGACCAGTTTTGTAAAGGTCCTCTTTGAAAGCAACTGCATGGCGAACGCCTTTGCTGTTAGTAAGACCAGCTTTTGTAGCTTCTTTACGCAAGTTGGAAATGTCTTGAGCAGGTTTTAAGTGTTTAGGGCAACGGGAGATACAGTTCATGCAGTGAACGCATTTCCAAAGGCCATTGTCGAATGCAGGTTGAATGTGAGCCATAGGTGCATCATCACGGCTATCCAATACGAAACGGTTAGCTTTTGTAAATACATATGGCTCTAAGAAGTCATCTTGACGTGCAGTCAATTTGTTACATTCAGACGCACAGCAACCGCAAAGGATACATTCTGTACCAGCAACGAATTTTTTGAAGTCAGCTGGAGTTTGGCGAACGATTTTGTCCCCTTCATTGAATTCAGCTTTAAGGAAAATCCAAGGAGCAACTGTTTTCAAGCGATCAACTTTGGATTCCCAATCAACAACTAAGTCACGGATAACACGGAAGTTGCCGATTGGAGCGATTGTCAATTCGTCTGTGCCATAACGTTCTGTTAATTCGTCGATTTTAGCTTCGCAACCAAGCATTGCTTCGCCATTTACGCGAACGGAGCAAGCGCCGCAAACTGCGGAACGACAAGCTGCCAAGAATGTTAATGTCGGATCTTGAGTGTCTTTAATTTTTTGAAGGCCCCAAAGAATTGTACGGTCAGCTTCGTAATCGAATTTGAAAGTCTGTACAAACGCGCGACCTTGTTGGTAACGGTGAATATGGTAGGTGATTTGTCTCATCTTAGTACTTCCTTTCTTGTGGTTCGTATTTAGTGAACACTACGTCGCGTTCTGTTAATTCGTATTGACCGTCAGCACCTAATTTGATCAAGGAATGTTTTAAGTATCTTTCATCATTACGTTTAGGATGGTCTTCACGAATATGAGCACCACGAGATTCACGGCGGTGTAAAGCGCCCATAGCAATAGCTTTTGCTACTGTTAACATGGAGCCAATTTCACAATAGTTTACGAATGCCATGTTGTAAGTACGTTCAGGGTCACCTACATAGCAAGTTTTATAATCTTCAATCAATTGTTCGATTTCTTTTAAGGCTTCAGTAATACCTTCTTCATTACGGAAGATACCTACTTTATTCCACATTGCATCAGCCAATGCATCGCGGATTTCTACAACCGGACGACCGCCTTCACGAGTTGTTACTTCAGTGAATTTAGCTTCCCAAGCTTTAGCAGCTGCAGCTAATTCTGCATCTACATTAGGTTGTTCATGTGTTTCAGCATAGTCAGCTGCGCCAGCACCGGATACTTTACCGAATACTACGCCATCTGCCAAGGAGTTACCACCCAAACGGTTAGCACCGTGGATGGAGATACAGGATGCTTCGCCGGAAGCGAACAAACCAGGCAATTCACATGCACAAGTTTTGTAATCCACTACGTCGATACCGCCCATTGTATAGTGACATGTTGGACGAATAGGTACCGGTTGAGTCAATGGATCGCAATGTTCGAAAGTCATAGCCAAGTCACGAATACCATGAAGTTTTTCGATGATAACTTCAGGACCTAAGTGACGAAGGTCAGCTACTACGTATGCGTTAAGACCGGAACCGAAACCACGACCTGCAGCGATTTCATCTTCGATTGCTTTCGCTACAACGTCACGGGATGCCAATTCCATTTTGTTAGGCGCATATTTTTTCATGAAACGTTCGCCTTCAGAATTAAGAAGATAACCACCTTCACCACGAACCGCTTCAGACATCAAGATACCGGTACGCCCAAGACCAGTCGGATGGAATTGGATCATTTCCATATCCTTCAATCCGTTACCGGCACGGAGTGCTGCTGCCATACCATCGCCAGTGGAAAGGAATGGGTTTGTAGTACGAGTCCAGAAAATACGGCCTGCACCACCAGTAGACAAAATAATTGCTTTTGCTTTAATTTGTTCTACTTTACCTTCTTTCATGTTCCACACAACAGCGCCACCAACGTGACCTTCTGCAGATTTAACAAGATCTAAAAGGTACCATTCTTGTAAGAAGTGTACGCCTTCTTTCAAGCATTGTTCGTAAGTTGTGTGCAAAATAATATGACCAGTTTTATCCGCAGAGTAGCAAGTACGTGGATAGGATTGACCACCGAAGTTACGTTGCGCAATTTTATTTTGTTCTGTACGAGAGAATGGAGCACCCATGTGGTCCATTTCAAGTACGCCTTCTGGGCAACGAGAGCAGAAGAATTCGATTGCATCTTGGTCGCCAAGATAGTCAGAGCCTTTTACTGTATCGAAAGTATGCGTTTCAATAGTATCTTCAGCTGCTACGTTGTTCAAACATGCATTAACACCGCCTTGCGCCATTGCTGTTGCTGAACGGGTTGGGAAAATTTTAGTAATAAGAGCTACTTTTAAGCCTTTGCGACGACCAACTTCAAGAGCCGCGCGTTGACCAGCGCCACCGCTACCTACTACTAGAACATCAAACTGTTCCATAATGACCTCCTCATAACTACCTATTAATAAGAAAACTTGTTAGACTATCTCATTTCAAAAACTTATAAAAATTTTTGATAACCTAATCATTTTTCTTTCAAGAAAAACCCCATACTTATAGCGATTTTTCTTATTCCTTTACCTATAATTATAGAGAGCATTTCAGGTCATGTCTAAACCCTATTATGCATAATTAATTTTGATTAATCTAATTGATAATTTATTTCACTTAGTATTTTTAAGGTAAAAAGAGGAGTCAAAAAAATACCTATATGAATAATTTTTACAAGAAGTTAAGAATTTTACGAAAGTAATTCGGTTCCGAAATTTTTCTACTTTTTTATTTTTTTTGGTATCTATATAATCCGCATAAACACTAGCTGTTTAATCATTGCTAACAGTTTATAATAATTAATATCCATTAAATTCCTACCAAATTCACCTCGAATTTAATTATCGAAAATTATCGTTTTTCTCCGCTCATAACAAGTATTTATCCCTGTGATAATAATTATCATAAGTTTTTTTAGTGATTTATCGCACATCATCTAAAATCGATAAAATCATCCTCATCTATGCGCATACGGCAATCTTCGATATAGTTAGATTTTATTCATTAGCAGAATTCATTAAGTTTCTGTCTTTCACCATTTTTAAGGCTTTTAAAGATGAAGAAAAGTCTTGTAAACTCGCATGTACATTCATCTTTTGCTCATTACTATTGTATAAGGTATGATAATAGATAAATAAGTTATATAATATTATATATATAGTCACCTTATATGGTGTTGTAGCTTTCAAAAAAAGGAAGTTTATATATATATAATGACTATAATTAATGTAGTTGGAGAGCTATATTTTTAAATCATACATAAGGAGAACAGAGAATGAAAATCTTACTTGTAGAAGACGAAGAAATGCTGAATGGTATCACGGCTAAATATTTACGTGCAGAGAATATGACAGTTGATACATGCTTCAACGGGCAACAAGCGATCGATTACGTTAACACATCCAGCTATGACGTTATCGTAATGGATATTATGATGCCAATCCTCGATGGTATCAGTGCTCTTGCACAAATGCGTAACGACGGTAATACAACGCCGGTATTGCTTTTAACAGCAAAGGATTCCTTACAAGATAAAGTTACAGGCCTTAACACTGGCGCGGATGATTACCTTGTAAAACCTTTCGATCTTGAAGAGTTAACTGCTCGTATTTATGCATTGGCTCGTCGTAATGCGCGTCATGCACAAAACGATATCCATGTAGGTCCACTTACCATCAATGTTCCTCAACGTACAGTTAAACGCGACGGCGAAACAATTACATTGACTGCAAAAGAATTTGACCTATTATTCTATTTAGCAAGTAACGAAAATATCGTATTATCTCGTCAACAAATCCTTGACCATGTTTGGGAATACGATTATGAAAGCTACTCTAACCTTATCGACGTATACATTAAAGATTTGCGTAAGAAAATTGATACTGATGAAAATGTAAAACTCATTCAAACGGTTCGTGGAGTAGGGTATGTCCTCAAAACAGAAAACTAATGATCCTCACCGAGATCTAAATACCATGTCTGGGGCAGCCACCGATTTATTTAATCGGCTGCCCCTAACCTTTAAAATTATGTCGTGGTATACCATCTTTTTGCTTATCATTTTGATGGTTGCATCCGCATGGATTTACGCATATACACATGAATCCGATAACAAAGAAGTGCGCGAGCGCTTACAGCAGCAAGCGATGATTATGGCTACGGATATCCGCAAGTTTAAACCGTACCAAGATAATACATTCTTCTTTGTATCAACTCAAGACGGCTATATTATTAAAGGGGCCTTGCCAGATGGGTTTCCAAACCAAACAATTCTTTCCTTAGGCCAAGTTGGTGAAATTGCTGCAGGCGATGATACCTTCTACTACTACGATACACCGATCAATGAACCAAACTATCGTGGTATTTTGCGTGCTGTTACAAAAGTAAAAACAGCCTCTAAAAAGACGGAAAACCTTTTATACAGCCTATTATTAGGAAATATCATTTTCTTACTAATTTCCTCTCTAGGTGGTTATCTTTTCATCAAAAAAGGACTTAAGCCCGTCCGAACCTTGACGAAAACAGCTAAAGTCATCGGTAAAAATAACGACTTGAGCCGTCGTATCGACATTCCTGCTCGCACGGCAAGAGATGAAATCTACGAACTGACCACAACGTTTAACCGTATGATTTCAGGCCTTGAGGATTCTTCCAATCGTGAAAGACAGTTTAGTTCTGACGTATCTCATGAATTGAGAACACCAATTGCTGTTATTAAAGCAGAAAGTGAATTTGCTTTAAAATACGGTCGTACGGAAGCAGATTTACGGGAAGGTTTAACACATATCTTAGAGCAAGCTAAGTTTATGACTAATCTTGTAAGCCAACTGCTTGATGTAGCCCGCCTTGAAAATGCACAAGGTCTAAGCTTTGCACCTGTCAATGTATCATTGATGTTATCCAATATGGTGCACGACTATACAAGACTTTGTACAGAAAATACAGATAAACAGATTACGATTACATCTCACATTGAGCCTAATTTACATATGAATGCTCACGAAGTATCATTACGTCGAGCTATCACAAACCTAGTGGACAATGCCATTAAGTTTACAAACTCTACTATTGATATTTCGGCTAAACTCGTAGGCAGAGACTTAGTCATTACCGTAACAGATAATGGTATTGGCATCGAACCTGAAGCCCTGGATCATATTTGGGATCGTATGTATCAGACGGAACAATCGCGAAACAAAAAATCTAATCATGGTATAGGTCTAGGTCTATACTTTGTAAATAAAGTTATTAACTTACACCATGGCACAGTAACGGCCACGAGTGAACCACAAGTAAAGACTACATTTACAGTGCGATTGCCGTACAACACAACGGAAGAATAACATAAAAGGGACTGACCATTGGTCAGTCCCTTTTCTATATCAATTTTAATCCAAAAGGTCCATAATGTAGAAATTAATTAAACCATAAAAAACTAGCATATAGAAGCTCCTTCTATATGCTAGTTTTTATGTATTTAGTTTTAAAGCAACTTATTATAGATAATTAACTTTAGCCTACAAATTGTTGCCAAAACGGCATATATACATATTCTAAGAAGGTCCATACAAGTAGACCCGCTACAGCACCAACGATAGCACCATTAATACGAATCCAGCTGAGATCGTCCTCCACCTTAGATTCGATAAAGTAAATAAACTTATCTGTACTAAGGCCGCCTAACACTTGACGTATGATGGTTTCAATGAGGTCATACCCTTGTTCAAGGACGTAATCCCCAATATCGTGTAAGGTTTTTTCAATACGATTTCTAAGATCTTCTGATTGACCATATACAGCCCACAATTCTAAGGCAATATTAACTAGAACTTGAGCCGGTGTTTCCCCATTCTCATCCCCAACGAGTAGTAATTCCTCTATATAAGGACATAAATGGTTTTCGATAACGGACTCCCAGTCTTGTTCACGAATCCAGCGTTCCCACGCTTCATCAAGAGCATCACAGACCTCACGGTTCTCTTCAATATTGCGAATTGGTTCTACCCATTGGCGCAGCCAAGCAGTTCGTTCAGGGCTATTTGGTCGCTTCCAGCATTCCAACATAGCATAGGCCTCTTTGACAATAGCCGCTGCCATTTCCTGGTAGTTAACCACATCGGTAGCCTCAGACATAGAGATAAAGAAATCAGACCAAAAGCCTTTTCTCTTTTTCTTATGTGCCTCTTCCGCTACGACCGCGGTAAGCCAAGTAACCATAGCAGGATGATTGATCCGCTCTTGAACTACGTTCAACACCTGCACAACCATGCTTTCATAGCGATTATGCTCACATAAATCGAGCAATACGTGTTTCAAAGCTGGTACGAGAGAATGTTTTTGAAGCAACCCGCGAATGCGTTTTGCCCCCCATTGTGCCCACTCTTCGTTAGTTTGAGACTTCCACAAAAGGTGTAATCCTTGATGAATCACAAGCCGCGCAGCTCGCTGACCTTCAGGAGATAGCAAAAACTTTTCAAACAATGGCACAAATTGTACATTCCGCAATAATACCTTACAACGCTCCTTGGTGAGCATCTTCGTTTCTACGAGCTTAATAACACCATTAATAAGACGATCTTTATTTCGAGGAATTAGCGCCGTATGGTATGGGAATCCTAGCGGCTTACGGAATAATGCCGTTACGGCAAACCAGTCGGCCACGCTGCCGATGAGGGCAGACTGAACCGCCCAGTACAGTGGCTGATACCAGCTTTCATGGCCAAAGAAAAATTGCCCTACGAAAGCAAAGCAGTACAATACAGCTGTCAAACCAAGAATACCATTAGCACGCTGTTTCAAGGTAAGGGATTTCAAATAGCTAATCATTTGAGCACCCCCTCTACGAAGATGGTCAAGCCGTGGAAAATGCCTCCGAGGACAGCCCCTACGAGGGAACCATTAATACGCACCATTTGAAGGTCGTAGTACATTTTACCGCGCACGATTTGTGTGATCTCATCTGGTGAATAGCGAGATAATTCCTGACCTACTACGCTGTCGATGAGTGGATTCAATTTCTGCAACCACGGAATACTGCGAAGCAAGAAAAACCGTTCAAACGGCGCTTGCTTCTCTGGGTTCAACAAGATTTCGGTACCGAGCACATTGAAGCGATCGATAACGATATCCATGAGGCGTTTCCAGTCCACTGTATCGCCGTCGATAAGCTTGCCTTCCCATTCTTCAAGGACCATTCTAATCCATTGGTCTTTATGTTCTTCGATAAAAGCTTGCCACTCTGTATTGGTTTCTAGGTTATTGAAGAATCGAATCGCTTGGCCCCATACATAGCGCCCTAAAGCAGAATCGATAGATTCATTTTCCTTCAAAAATTGAACCGCTTTTTTCTGCACCGTTTCTACCAATCGTTCTGGTGAAAGCCCGTCACCGCCAAAGGCGATAGCCAATTCACGGAAGAAGGAGTCCTTTGTATAGGTTTTCATAATGTCTAGCATAACGCGATACAAATACGGATATACCTGATTGGATGCGATAACTCGCTGACAGGTTCGATTAAAGTACAACCAAAACACGCTTGCTGTATGACGCTCTAACATACAGCGACCAAAAAGAATAACAAGGGGCGTCGCCTTCCAGTTTCTAACACCCTTGTAAATGGCTTTATTAATCTCTTGGCGCATCGGCTCAATATCCATGTGGGATAAGACTTGATGTCCCACACCGTACAAGAGCCCTCGAATTTGATCTTGTCCCACATCACTCATGCCGTATTCAACGATACGGACCATAACGCGCTCCTTTTTAATGGCATAGTACATCTGTGGTACGCGCAACAGCTCTTCGCTGAGCATGGTACGACCCATTTGAATCAATCGCTCCTTACTGCGTGGCAAGATAGCCGTTTTAAAAGGAATCCCCAACGGTTTCGTAAAAAGAGCCGTCACCGCATACCAGTCCGCAAGACCGCCGATCATAGCAGCCCCAGAGACGTGCATGATAAACGCCCAAAACGCATCGTGTCGCTGTGGATATGCAATTAAAAATATAATCGCCATGACAACCAACAGGGTGGTTGCCACTGGTTTAGTTTTCATCATCACTTGATCCTAACTTACTCAATTACGTATATAGATTCTCCCCATATAACGTAGTGACCTCTAGGGTCACGGACTTTCACAAACTACAAACTGTGAAAGTAGATTTAGAATGTGCATTCATCGCCTTCTTTTTGAGGAGCCCAAATCGGCACATCTCCAAAGAGGGCTTCAAAATACACGGACGGAGTCCATAGTGGACCATTTAGATGCATCGGAATAAAGGCCTTATTCACCTGTACACGGCGCAAAAACTCAATACTACCCCACTCCATAGCGTCTTCCAAACGATTGTCTACTGGGAACATCGCTACATCTACGGATAAGCCGTCTAATTCCTTGAACTCACGCCAAGCCATACGCTTTGCATCCGCATTGTTTTCTGGCGTATCGCCAAGCCAATGCCACCAGTTGAGGTCGCCTGCATGGAAGATAGAGTCAGAGTCGATATTCGCCGTATTTGTCTTTACGTAAAAAGAACCGCCTTCATCGGTGCTGCCATACATATGGATGCCTACATCATCTAATATCGCATCTTGGCCAGGACGCATGGTAATACATTTTTTTACCTTGCCTTCTAACGGCACATCTTGATAGCAAATATAGCGCGTTTGAGGACCATCAAATTCCGTAATGGACGGATTAAAGTGGTCATTATGAGTATGTGTCACAAAGAACCAAAGTTCACGACCTCGTTTTGCCAATTGCCAAACAATATTATTAGGATCCTTATAATAATCAAACACATAGCAACGCTTACCATCCTCTACGAGGAATCCGCTATGCGCTAAAAAAGTAACATGTAACATTATTATCAATACCTCTAATTTATTGAGAATCTATATCATTCGTAATTTTTATTATACCATATTTTTCATGCCTATGCTTAGGTATAGAACGGGCTAATACAATTTAATAATAGCAAATTTGATAAGAAATGCCGCTGGCATTTCTCAGATGCGGCCAGCGGCTTTCATATAGTCGATATATTGGTTGCCCCAATTTTCAAGGGATGCAAGAACTGTTTTAAAGCCTAACCCTACTTCGGTAAGACTATATTCTACCTTTGGTGGAATCGTACCATATACTTTACGGTGCACAAGGCCATCATCCTCTAATTGACGCAATGCTCTTGTCAATGTAGCTTGCGTAATGGGATGCAGACGACGCTCTAACTCACGAAAGCGCACTGGTCCTTCAGATAATTCGTGCATGATCAATAGAGACCACTTGCCAGCTAATAGCTTTTGGCTTGTCGCAAAAGGACATCTACCCACTAAATCATGAACATTTACGAGTTGCTCTGCCATAGTAATTCTCCTATTCTATTCATAACGTTATAACAAAATTAATATCTATAGCTAAACTACTATTTATAGTTAAACCACAATTTATAGCCATACTATTATTTTCTTTTTAACATTAGAAATATTTCTTTCTAATGTAGTTCAAATCATATCACAATTTTTTAGTATTGCAAGTATTTTATAGTATCTTTTTTTAGGGTACAAAACTTTTTAAAAAATTTTTAGTCAGTAAACGTCATAATTTTATCAATTTTAATAGTACCTATCTAAAATAATTCTACTATTCAAAATATTTGCACACCTATATAATGAGGTCATCAGCTGAACACAAACCAATAGAAACGGAAACACACATTAGTAATTTCGCTTCTATGACAAACTTACAGTTTTCAAATTTAGAATTTACACATTCATTACAAAGACATAAGCCCCCTATCAAAGTGGCTTTCACAAAAAGGAGAATTATCATGAATATTTTAGTAATCGGTGCAAATGGTAACGCAGGTCGTCGTATTGTAAAAAAAGCTCTCAAAGCAGGTCATCAAGTAACAGGCGTTGTTCGCCGCGAAGGTGCTATTGAAGGAATCCCAACCATCGTAAAAGATGCGTTACAATTAACAAAACAAGAACTAACTCAATTTGATGTAGTAGTAAATGCTACAAGCGCTTTCACACCAGATACGTATCATTTACAAACAGATTTGACATTATTGCTCGTAAAAGCATTGGCTAATACAAGCACTCGCCTCATCGTAGTAGGCGGTGCAGGCAGTCTTTATGTGGACGAAGATCACACAGTGCAACTATATGATACACCGGACTTCCCTGCAGAATTTTTAGGTCTTGCAAAAGCTCAAGGTAATGCTATCGATATCTTGCGCAAATTCAGCAATGTAGACTGGACATTCTTTAGCCCAGCACCAATCTTTGATGCAGAAGGTGCAGAGTCTAACGACTATGTTATCGGTAATGAAACTGTTATCTTGAATAAAGAAGGTCAACCATATATTTCCTACGAAACATATGCTCAAATCTTAGTTGATGAAATCAAAAATCATAAATTTAGTCGCCAACGTTTTACTGCAGTACAAAACTAATATCTCAATCTATTTTCATGTCTCTATATGCAACAATCATCCTCCCAAGACAAAACAACGTATATAAAGACACCGAGGGCTATTGACTACAAGCAATACCCATCACTTATAATAAAAACAATACTTTTAAACAAATATTATTTTCTATATTTATATACGGTAGGTGATATTATGAAACGCATGCCAACATTATTCGTAGGCCATGGCAGTCCCATGATGGCCTTAGAACATACAGAAACAACAACTACTTTCAAAAGTATAGGACAAAATATAATCAACAACTATGGCAAACCAAAAGCCATACTTGCCATCTCCGCCCATTGGTATGCAGATGGCACCTACATTCAAAGCGCAGAGAATCCAAAACAAATTTACGATATGTATGGATTCCCTCAAGAACTTTACGAAGTTGTATATCCTGCAAAGGGTGACAGCAATTTAACGAAAGAAGTACAAAAATTACTGGGTAACTCCGTTTCTATAAATGACACTTGGGGCATCGACCACGGCATGTGGACCGTATTAGTTCACATGTTCCCTGATTCATCAATTCCAGTTGTCCAACTATCTATCAACAAACACCTGAGCCCAAAAGAAGCCTATCAACTAGGAACAAAGCTTCAGTCATTACGCGATAAAGGCTATCTTATTATGGGCAGCGGTAATATCGTTCATAATCTAAGACGCATAGAGTGGGACAGTCCATCCGGCACCTCCGCCACAATTGAGTTTGACCAATACATTTCTAAGGCAGTCTTAGAAAACGATATAGATGCTATTGTTAATTACACTCGACATCCTCAAGCAAGCTACGCAGCACCTACACCAGATCACTATCTGCCATTAATCTATATTATGGGTGCTAGTGAAAGTGCAAAACCGACTGTATTTAATCAAACCTATAGTTTGGGCTCCCTATCGATGACGGGATTTATCTTTGAGGATGAGCCTCAAAACATACTTTAAGCCCATAAAGATACCAAAAAATCTCCTAGGAAATTTTTATTTCCTATTCACATAATAACCTTACATTACTATA
>CAMUQE010000048.1 GCA_947096075.1 Veillonella parvula
GGTGTTTTTATGTGGATAGAACAAGTTACCACAAAATCTGGAGAAATTGGATATAAATATTGTGAGCGCTATCAATGCCCATATAGCGGTAAAACTAAACGTGTATCACTCACCTATTCTAGCAATTCAAAACAAACTCAAAAACTAGCATTAATTGCATTAATGGATAAAATTAATAAAGCAACAAATACGGATCTTCACAATGATATAACATTAGCAGCGATTATAAAAGAGTTTTTAGATTCAAAACGTGGTTTTAGAAAAGCATCCACTCAATATAGCATGGATAATCTTTATAAAACTCTAATCCAATGGTTTCCAGAAGATATATTGCTATCCAAATTAACCACTTATATCATTCAAACGACATTTGATAACTTTGCTAGAAAATATTCATATAACTATACTAAAGCTGGTCTTTCGCTGGTACGTCAATCATTAAAGTATGCACGTCGTATGGATTATATTTCTAATATTTCCTTCATTGATAATGTGGAGCTGCAGCGACCTGTTACAGATGTTGACCGCATCAAACGGCAACGCGAAAAATTCTTAACTAAAGCTGAACTAAAAGACGTATTACAACAATTAGATACCATTCATCATCATGTATCACTATTATGTGAATTTCAATCCCTTACAGGACTTAGATTCGGTGAAATGGTAGCCTTGCGCAATCAAGATTATGATTCTACTACTATAGAAATTGATATTAATGGTACTATTTCTTCTTCTGGTAGCTTTAAAGACCCTAAAATGCGGCTGCCACCGAAAAATGTATATTCAATTCGCAAAGTCAGGTTAGATGAGCGTGCTAATCGAATTCTTAACTATTTTATTACAGCCAAAAAGGCCCGTCGTTTATGGAAGAGTAAATTTGAAGATAATGATTATATATTTGTTACTGACGGTGGCTTACCTTATGATCTGCATTATGTAAATAAAATACTTAAAAAATTAAACTTCCATAAGCATATTAGCACTCATACATTTAGACATACACATATATCCCTACTAGCTGAATCTAATGTACCTCTAAAGGCTATTATGGAGCGTGTAGGACATAATGAACCTAGGACTACATTAGCAGTCTATACGCATGTTACAGATGAAATGAAAAAGGGAATGAACTTAGCCATTAATTCTATTGGTAAAGTTATTTCCAATAAATAAGTAATCCCCCTGCATTTTGCAGGGGGATTTTCTTCATATAAAAGGGGCAAATCAAAGGGGCAAAATAAGGGGCAAAATTATGTTATATGATGTTACATAACGTTAAAATCACAATAATATGATTTATCTCCGTAAAGCTTATTTTATCGAATTTGTTACACCTTGTTACATGATGTTACATCTTTTAGAAAGATGCTGAACTAATGGTGGAGATGAGGGGAGTCGAACCCCTGTCCAAGAGTGTTGCCATATAGACTTCTCCGAGCACAGTCTATGATTGAAATCTCAGGTTGTTATCGCTCACAGACAAGCTACACGACCCCAGTTCATATTGTCTCGCCTAATTCATATGAACAACTAAATTAGGCCAGCCTACTATTTGACGTCCATTCACACTTGGTAGGCACAAGTATAAGGGACGTAGCTTATGCAGCTAATGCAAAATTTTCTTCTGCGTTTAAATGTTTTTCCACCGTTTAACGGCCTCATGGAACGCCGACTCGCTATCTATACCACACGCACCCCTGTCGAAACCTTTACATCCCCGTGCGTCGGTTTAATAATTATAAGCCCATTTAATACTGCTGTCAATTATATAGAACCTTCACAATTCAATTCTTTAATAGCTTTACTTAATGTCTGGCACACATAATCAATTTGTTCTCTATTATGTGCAGCTGTAACGGTTAGACGAATTCGACTTTCACCAACAGGAACTGTAGGTGGACGTATCGCTGTACCTATAATTCCAGCGTTGTATAAATGATTTGATACCACTAGAGTATCCTCATTGCTACCGATAAGTATTGGAAAAATTGGAGTTTCATTCGTGGCATATATTCCCATGGAATTTAAGCAATCTGTCATATAGTTCACATTGTCTTGTAGTCGCCTTAATACGGATGAATCAGACTTTATGATTTGTAATGCGGCCAAAGCGGCACCTATATCGGCTGGAGACAATGCCGTAGAGAATATAAAACTGCGACTCATATTCACTAGATAATCGATGATAGTACTATTAGCAGCCACATAGCCGCCAACAGCTCCTAGAGATTTGCTCAACGTACCTAGCTGAATATCCACGTCTTTTTCAAGGCCATAATAAGCAGCCGTGCCATGTCCGTTGCCAATAGTTCCCGTCGCATGAGCATCGTCTACCATAAGTAAAGCATGATACTCACGGCTGAGCTCGTAGAGCCTATCTAATGGGGCTATGTCACCGTCCATGCTAAAAACGCCGTCTGTGACAATGAGCTTACGTGCATTACGATCTACTTGTTTAAGTAAAAACTTTAATTCCTCTACATCACAGTGACTGTAGGCTTTTATAGTAGCCTTACTCAATCTACAGCCATCAATAATACTAGCATGATTTAATTCATCGCTAAAGATAATCGTATTTTTATCTGCTATAGCAGAAATAGTACCTACATTTGCCATGTATCCAGTATTAAACACGAGAGCCTTTTCTGTATTCTTAAATTTTGCTAGTTCCTTTTCAAGTTTTGTAAACAAGGGAAATGTACCAGATACAAGACGGGAACCGCCTGAACCAGTACCATATTGTTGAGCCCATTTAACGGCTTCATTTATTACACGTTGATCAAAGGTAAGACCTAAATAATTATTTGACGCCATCATCAAATATTCTTTATCATCTTTTTTAACTCGTACTGCATCTATAGGGCAGTATTCCATTAGAGTACGCAAATTATGGTTATTTATTTTACTATCTAATTGTTCTTGGAAGAATTTATACATACGATCACCACTTAACAAGTACTGGTGCTTTTTCCAAGTACTCAATTACACCTTCCAAATCAACATTCGGCTTAACAAAGAATACACGTCCCCCTAAATTAGAGCCCATTTCCTTCATATTAGGGATGCGATGGTAAACACCTTCACAAGCGACGTAGCCTATTGTGTAATCTGGATCATCAGACCAACATAATTCGCCTACAATCCCTTCTGCAGATTGCACCTTAGATGCCAATACTAAGGCCTCTCTCATATGTTCATTATCTCCTAGTTTATCAGAATCAAAGGAGTCCATATGACTTACGCGAACACCACGATTACCTGCATCCAGGCGCTCACCAGAAATTGCGTCAACTAACATAGCTCCCCGCATAGATGAAACTAGCCTTTTTAATAAAAAAATAGAATTTCTAATAGCTGACTCACTAATATCAGTCCCCTGTAAAAGTTTTACAGCTAATTGATGTGCTTCAGTAACTGTATTTGCCGTATGTTCTTTTACTTTTAAACAATCTATATATGTAATTGTTTCCGACGGAATTAAGTCCACTGTAATATTAATAAAATCAGCAGTCCCTTTACTGTGATGCAAAGTTCGTTCGACTAAAGACTGGGCTATAAATCCAACTTGATTTAAGGGCACCATGCGTTCTGCACCAGAAATATGGTGGCCCCCGTTTTCATGGGGACCACCTTGAGCTGCGCGCATACGCACACTATATAATTCATCCATATTATGATACCTTACCTTTAACTACATTACTTTGAGGTACTTGGTTGTGAATTTTATGGAATACTTTCACAAATACTGGTGCCATAATTACTGTAAAGATCATACCTGGAACTGCGAGAGCTATCATAGGTAATGCCGCCTTACCAACATATAAAGACAAAGATAATCGCGCTAAAGCAGATGCAATTGGACCAGAAATCATGATACCAATCATATGGTTTTGACACATCCAAAGAATAAGACCTACGATGAGACGGAATTGCATGGCAATCATAACATTAAGAATAGATTGTGTTCCTAATGCTAATCCAATCAAACTAGATAAACATCCACTAATAATATACTTTTTGAACCCAAATACCGCACATATAGCTACCGCTAACGGCGCAGACAGTTGAAACTCTATGCCAGGAATAATATTAGGTATTTTAATTGCCCCTAATACTGTAATCATAGCCGTTAAGATAGCGATTTCTGTAATGTACCGAATATTCTGATTCATGATTTTCTCCTCTACCTAGAAAATGTCAACTACAAACATCTCTTATTGTTTACATTATAAATTCTCCTTGTATTTTTATCAACTAAAAATATATTCTTAGTTAACAAATAATGCAAAAAAGAACCAAGCCATATAGACTTGATTCCTTTTCATTCTTAATATTTTTGCTGTTCCTTAATTCGCTTAGCAATATCGCGCTTAGCATCGCGTTCTGCCATATCTTGACGCTTATCATATAATTTCTTACCAGTTACTAGACCTACAGTAACCTTGACATAACCGTGACTGAAATGAAAGTTAAGTGGTACTAAAGAAAACCCCTTCTCCTTAACTTGGGCAAGTAACTTATTGATTTCAGATTTATGCATTAATAACTTACGTGTCCGCTCTGGTTCATGGTTAAAGCGATTTCCTTGTTCATATGGGCTAATATGAACGCCATACAACAAGAGTTCCCCTTTATCTATACGACAAAAGCTATCTTTAAGATTAAGCTTACCTTGGCGGATAGATTTTATTTCTGTCCCTGTTAAAGCAATGCCAGCTTCATAGGTTTCATGAATATGAAAATCATGACGCGCCTTACGATTATCAGCAATAAGCGATGGGCTAGTTTTCTTTGCCATATTTCCCTCTATCGTTTACGTTTACTTTTAGATTTTTTGGATTGACTACGTTTTGTAGCTTTATTCGACTTCTTGCGACTCGATTTGCCTTTTTTAGATTTTTTGCTGAAAGCATCATATCTAGAATGTCCAATTTTTGAATCATCTCGTCTAGACGATTTTCTACCGCTTTTTCGGGATGATTTACGATCCCTAGAACTGCCAAAACCATCACGACTATTAGAATAATCAGAACCACTGTTCAATTGTTCTTGGATAGCCATCAGGTTATCTACTTCACCAAGGACAAAATCGATTTGTTTCTTTTCTACATCGGCTTTTACAAGTGTAACAGTAACCTTTTCACCTAAGTGATATGTTTTACCTGTACGCTTACCAACAAGGGCAAAGTGTTCTTCATCAAAGAAATAGTAATCATCGTTCATCATGCTAATATGCACGAGACCGTCAATACCATTCTCTAATTCTACAAACATTCCAAAGGATGTTATGCTCGCAATAGTACCTTCAAAAACTTCGCCTACAAAGGGAACCATGTATTGAGTCTTCTTAAGATCTGTAGTTTCACGTTCCGCTTCGGTTGCTACTTGTTCTTGTATGGAAGAATGTTCCACAGCACCTGCCAAGAAGGCTTCATCTACATCTCGTTTAGAGTATCCACCTTTCCAATGCATATCCGCTTTTAAAAGACGATGCACCATCAAGTCCGGATAACGTCTAATGGGAGATGTGAAATGCGTATAGCATGTAGACGCTAAGCCAAAATGGCCAACATTTTCAATGCTATATTTTGCTTGCTGCATGGAGCGTAAGGTCATAATTTGAGCCACTTGCTCTATATCTTGTCCCTTCACCACATCAAGAATTTTTTGGAAATCTCGTGGCGTTACGCCATCAGCACTGAGGACGAGATTTTGACCTAAATAATTTAATACCTTTTGGAATAAATCCAATTTCTCTTCACTTGGATTTTCATGAATACGATATACCGATGTACGTTCAGTATCTTTCAAATGTGTTGCTACCGTTTCATTAGCAATGAGCATACATTCTTCGATAAGACGCTCTGCCATAGTTCGATCGCGTTTTACAATACGCAACGGTGTACCGTCGAGATCAAGTAATACCTTATACTCAGGAAAATCAAAGTCTAATGCCCCTCTACGACGACGCATCCGATTTAAAATCTTTGAAATCTCTGCTAAATCGCGAAGCATAGGTATAAAATCTACTAAATCGTCAGGAATAATATTTTCTTCAAGCGCTTTATAAACTTCCTTATAACTGCAGCGACGTCCTACGTGGATAATAGATGGACGAATACGATAATTAACAACTGTACCCGAATCATCAATCTCCATCATACACGTCATAGCATAGCGGTCCTCATGTGCATTTAAGCTACAAATACCATTCGATAATACCTCTGGCAACATTGGTACCACTCGGTCCACCAAATAAACAGAAGTACCACGCTTATACGCTTCATTATCAATAGGCTGACCAGAAGTGACATAATGACTAACGTCCGCAATATGTACACCTAGTTCGTAATTACCATTTGGTAATTTGCGACCACTTACAGCGTCATCAAGATCTTTTGCATCTTCTCCGTCAATAGTTACCATTTGTAAGTCTCTAAGGTCCCATCGTTTTGGATCCTCATGGATAACAGTATCTATCTTCTTACTAGCCTTAATAACCTCTTCAGGAAAGGCAAAAGGAATCTTATGGTTAGCCATAATACAGTTAATATCTAGGCCTACATCCCCTTTATAACCTAGAATTTCTGTAATAATCCCTTCAGGCTTTTTGTCGCCTTCAGGCCATTTTGTAATTTTTACTAAAACTTTAGCGCCACTACGAGCATCTAAAGTATTTTTTAAGTCCACAAAAACATCAGTACCAATGCGTTCATCATCAGGTACAACAAAGCCAAAATTTTGTTGTCTATCGTAAGTACCCACAATAGTTTCGTTGGCACGCTCAATAACATCAACGATGATGCCTTCACGTTTATGCTTAGTATAATCTGATGGTACAATGCGAACACGTACCTTATCATTATGCATAGCAGTTCCTTTATTTTGTTCTGCTACATAAATATCTTCATCATCCAGCATAATGACAAATCCATAAGATTTACGATATCCTTTGTAGATACCTTCATATTCTTCATGCTGTTGATCTTCATACCGATATACATCTGGTCGAGATGAACTTAATACGCCTTCACGGGCGAGCATTTTTGCAGATCGAATAAACATTTCAAGATCTTTGCCACCTCGAATACGATTATCCATTGCTGCATCCTCAATATGGTATGCATGTGGTTGTATAGATTTATAAAAGTCCAATACCTTCTTCTTCAAGTCTGCACCCCCTTATTAGGATGAAAAAATAAAAAGCCTGCAATGCAGGCTTTCATCATTAGAATTGATTAATCATTGCCCCTAACACTAAGCTCAACACAGCAAAGATAATCCCCAATATAATCGTACATTTAGATAAGAAAGCATCTAAACCGCGTTGCTTACCACCAAAAGAAGAATCTGCTGCACCAGAAACAGCACCGCCCATGCCTGCGTTTTTGCTATTTTGTGCAACAACTACTACAATTAATAAAATAGATACGATTACTTCTACAATCATTAAGAAATTTGTCACGACTGTCATCCTTCCTGTGATGCTCTATGCGAGCCCAATACACGATGTTCTAAATACTTCTCTAATTTACGTTTTACCCTTTGTAGCGCATTATCAATAGATTTAATACTACGATCTGTGACCTCAGCCATTTCTTGATAGGAACGTCCATCAAGGTATCCTTCCAAGACTTCCCATTCGAGATCACTTAAAATATGGCCAATATTGCGCTCAATATCATCTAATTCCTCTTGACTGATAATGAGGTCTTCAGGATTTGTAATCTTTGTTGAAGATAGCATTTCAATCAATGTACGCTCAGAGTCCTCTGTATACACCGGTTTATTTAAGGATATATAGGAGTTCAAAGGCGCATGTTTTTGTCTTGTAGCCGATTTAATGGCTGTAATAATTTGTCTAGTTATACAAAGTTCCGCAAAGGCTCTAAAAGACGCTAATTTATCATGTTTAAAATCTCGCGTCGCCTTATAGAGTCCAATCATCCCTTCTTGGATGATATCCTCTCGATCGGCACCTACCAAAAAATAGGAGCGAGCCTTAGCTCGAACAAAGTTCTTATATTTATTAACAATATAATCGATTGCAAACTCATTTTGCTCTTCCTGAGCTATGACCACAACTTGCTCATCGGTCATTTCCTTGAAATTGTAATCGGACTTGCGTGTATGAATCATTTTCATAAGCTCCTCCTTACAATTGAGCGAGAAAAACCAATATATTCATTATACTGGAACAGTATATGATTTTCAACTATCAATGACCTCGACGCAATTTCTCAAGCTTTTCAGCCACTTCAGGAGATAATAAACCTCCCACTTCATTACGACGCACTGAAAATTGATCACGTCTATGTTCATGAGCGTATTGTAATCGCTCCTCTTCCTTAGCAATACGAATCATATTTTGCAACTCACGAGCAGGAATACGCAACCCTCCAGAGCCTAGAATTTGATTTTGTTCTGCTCCATCAGAGGTTACAACATATACATTAGTATATTTGCCTTTACGTAAAAATACCTCTCGTTCAATAAAGGAATCCGCCGTTTCTCCATCCTCAGTATACACTTCAATGAATCCATTTGTAATGGATTCAATAGAGCCTCCAGATTTTGTATATTTACCGTCAAACACAAGGATTACTTCATAGCCCTTGAATTTCCCATAATTTAACAATCTATCTCGAAGTTCCATTCTCGCATGCTCTAAGGACTCATGAGCCAGCTTCTTCAAATGAGTCCATGCAAAAATTACATTGTATCCGTCTACAATTAAGATATCTTTCAGCATAGTTATTTCGCTTGGCGTTGACGTACCGCCTCATACATAAGAACTGCAGCTGCAACAGATGCATTCAAAGAATTCAAATTTCCATACATAGGAATTGTTACAAGGAAATCACAAGCTTCTTTTACAACGCGACTAATCCCCTTACCTTCATTACCAATGACGATAACCGTAGGAATTGTCATATCAGCTTCATACAAGGTACGATCGCCTTCCATATGAGCCCCCATTACCCAAAACCCTTGTTTTTGAAGTTGTTTAATGGTTTGCGCTACATTGCCAATTTGTACAAGTGGAATTTGTTCAATAGCACCTGCAGATGTCTTTGCAACAGTAGCATTAATAGGCGCATTATGTCGTTTAGGAATAAGTACAGCCGTCGCTCCCACACATTCAGCAGTACGAATGATGGCTCCCATATTATGTGGGTCTTCAACACCATCCGTTAAGATGAGTAAAGGAACCTCATGTGTTGTTTCTTGTATTACCTCTCCCAATTCTTTAAATTGAACGGCCGATACAAGAGCTATAACCCCTTGATGTGGTACCTCTAAATCGTACTTATTCATCTGCTTAACTGGTGTTGGTCTAACTTCAATCCCTTGAGATTTAGCAAGACCTACAATATCAGCTAGCCCTGTTTTTACCTTATCTTCGCTGACCAAAATACGTTGAATAGAACGACCACTTTTAAGAGCTTCTTTAACCGCATTGCGACCTACAATATAATTATCCATACTACATACCTCGTAGAGTTATAGAAAAGGCTTGCCCCATAATATGCTGTAAGCGCTCCTCTTGGCGCGTTTCGTAAAGAAATCCTAGTACTGCTTCAAAGGCCGTACTACTGCGATATTCTTGAACAGTACTACTTTTAGGCACATTTACATTACTATTTCTAGCACGGCGTGCAATAGCTTGTTCTTCTTCTGTAAAAGTATCTTCTATTTCTAACAATACTTTCGCCTGTGATTTAGCACAAATAAATTCAGTAACAATTGTATGCAATATCTGTACCTTTGTGATATTCATTTGCACCACGCGTTCACGCACATACATGGAGTATACTGCATCACCGATATATGCTAGCATAACTGCATCAGCACTTAAGCACTCCTCTATTGTTCGTTTGCGCAAACGAAGCGGCTCTTCTTCAAGAGCCGTTAGTTTCTTTATCGCTTCATTCTTTAAGAATTGAAATTGTTTAAACTTCACGTTTTTTCCACCGTGCACCTTGAGGAGAGTCCTCAATGGTAATACCAATCTCAGCTAATCGATCGCGGATACAATCAGCTAATGCCCATTGTTTTTGTTCGCGACAAGCTTGACGTACAGAAAGAATAACTTGCATTAATTCTTCGTATTCAGCAGCATTGGCGCCCGTGTTGCCTTCCCAAGCTTTTTCGAGAACGCCAATAACATCTGTCATAAATTTGAAAATGCGTTTTACTTCAGCAATTGCCTCTTGGCAAACAACGCCTTCTCTACTTGTTACTGCTTGATAATAAATATTTATTTCCTTTGCGAGACCAAACATGCTAGATGTTGCTAAAGCCGTGTTGAAGTCATCGCTCATGGCAACCTCAAATTCTTCTTCGTATTCTTTCGCTTTTTCTAATAAACGTTGAGCTTCATCACATGCACCTGGTTCACATTTTTCAAGATAAAGAAGATTTTCAATAGCTGTGCTTAACCGTTCCAAAGATTTATTAGCTTCTTCTAAACGCTCATCAGAGAAATCTAATGGGCTACGGTAATGCGTGCTCAATAAGAAGTAACGCAATGCATCAGGACTATATTGTTCTAAAATATCTTTTACCAAAAAGAAATTATTCAAGGACTTAGACATTTTTTCAGAATTAATAGTGATAAAACCATTATGCAACCAGTAGCGCACTGCTGGATGTTGACCAGAGCAACCTTCTGATTGAGCAATTTCATTTTCGTGATGTGGGAAAATCAAATCACTACCACCGCCATGGAAGTCAAATTCTGTACCTAAATATTTTTGGCTCATAGCAGAACATTCAATGTGCCAACCTGGACGACCATTCCCCCATGGGCTTTCCCAATAAGGTTCACCAGGTTTTGCTGCTTTCCACAAAGCAAAGTCCATAGGATTCTTCTTACGACCATCTACTTCGATACGTGCGCCTGCTTCCATATCGTCTAATGTACGACCAGATAACTCACCATAATGTTCAAATTTCTCTACACTATAATATACATCGCCATCAAGTTCATAGGCATAGCCCTTGTCAATCAATGTTTGAATCATAGCAATGATATCATCAATATGTGTAGATACACGTGGATAAATGTCTGCACGTTGTACACCAAGCGCATCCATTACTTCAAAATAGCTATCAATATAACGGTTTGCAATGGTGTCCCAAGATACACCTTCACCATTAGATGTGTTGATGATTTTATCATCCACATCAGTAAAGTTTTGTACATATGTTACTTTATAGCCTACATGTTTCATATAGCGACGAATTACGTCCCAAGTTACGAAAGGACGTGCATTGCCAATATGAGGATGATTATATGGTGTAACACCACACACATACATTTTAGCCTCGCCTGGTGTTACAGGATTGAATACCTCTTTTTGGCGCGTCATAGTATTATAAACAGTAATTTCTCTCATCGTTACCGATGCCTCCATTTTTGTAAAATAAAAAAGACCTCTCATCTCATACAGAGACGATGGTCCGCGGTTCCACTCTGTTAGGCACCAACAGTGGTACCCTCTCATCGCATAACGGCGCGTCACCGGACAAACCTACCTATAATCGGAGTGTCAGCTCGTGAATGCATTTCATCTACCTATCCATGAACCCTCCCACCATCGGTTCTCGCTAAAAAGTTAGTTGTAGAGTACTTCTTTCAGTCTCAGCTATTATTATATAATCTATATTTATATATAAAATTATTCTACCAATAATGCTATAGAATGTCAATAATTATAAGAAAAATCCTCATCTTTCAAATGTATCTATTAGTCTATCATACATGCGTATTTTAGCCAACTTAATTAGAAATGATGAGGATTAATATTATGCGTTTTCTAACTTTTCTTGATCATCATGTTTACGGCAAATCCCCGCAAAGATAGAACCCGTAAAGTTATGAATAATGGAAAATACTGCACCTGCTACCGCAGCTTGTGGTGTAAAGTGTTTAAGCGCTAAAGATACGGATAATGCAGAGTTTTGCATAGCCACTTCGATTTGCATAGCACGACGAGATGACACATCAATACTGAGGGCTTTACATACCAAGTATGTCACAACATAACCACTCAAATTTTGTACTAAACATGCTACAAAGATAATGAAACCAGTTTCGGCAATTTGCTTCTGGTTAACTGCAGTTACAGCTGCCAAAATAAGCAATACTGCGATAGCTGCAATTGTTGGACATACAGATTTTACAGGTTCAATTTTTGCGCCAATAAAGTAATTCAATACAATTCCTAAAATAATTGGTACCAACACAATTTTTACAATAGATATAAACATTGGCATAAATTGAATTTCAATAGAAGATGTTGCACCTGCATATAATACGACAAATAAAGGCGTTAAAATAGGTGCCAATAATGTAGATACAGTCGTTGCTGATACGGATAAAGGAACATTACCATTTGCAAGGAAGGTCATTACATTAGAAGCAGTACCTCCAGGACATGCACCTAACAAGATAAAACCAATCCCAACTTCTGGTGGAAAATTAAATGCTAAGGCTACTAAGAAACCTGCTAATGGCATCCATAAGAATTGGATTACGGATACAAGAATAACCTTCATTGGTTGCTTAAATACATCAATAAAGACTTGAGCTGTTAATGTTAACCCCATCGCAAACATAACAAACTGTAGCATGTAAGCAATATAAGGAGTCATCCAAGAAAATACTGCAGGTAGCATATATGCTAAAACAGCCATCAATAGTACTATCCATGATAGATAACTATTGAATAAGTGATTAATAGAACGAATAACACTCATAAAAACACTCGCTTTCATAATAAATCAAAATTTAATACGCCGATTATTATAGCATTTCTATAGAATATTAACAACATATACAAAAGGAGTTCACATAACACCTGT
>CAMUQE010000049.1 GCA_947096075.1 Veillonella parvula
AATGAGTATATATACAACATGTATAGATTATTATAATATATTTCTAAAAAATATAGAATATATTCATCTTTCTGTGATAATTTTTAAAGGTATTTTGGTTCTAAATAGAGAAATATATATACTATATGAACTTATGTAAGTCTAAGCTTTCATTTAAAGGAGCTGAGTATATGGCAATTAATCGCAATGAAACATTTGATGTTATCGTTGTTGGCGCAGGGCCAGCGGGTTCTGCGGCAGCATTACGCTTAGCGGAGCAGAGGGTAAAAGTTTTACTCATCGAACGTGGCACCGCACCAGGTGCTAAAAATATGATGGGTGGGCGCATCTACACACATTCTTTGGAGCGTCTTGTACCGAACTTTAGAGACCGTGCGCCGTTGGAACGAAAGGTGACAAAAGAGCGTATTTCTATTGGTACGGGTAATGAAATGACCACCATCGAGTATAGTTACCAAGATGGTGAACCTAATGAAGAATCCTACGTAGTATTGCGTGCTAAATTTGATAAATGGTTAGCAGAAGAGGCGGAGAAAAAAGGGGCTCTCCTCGTGTCTAATGTACAGGTAACTGAGCTTATTACCGAAGGTGAAGGAAAACGTCGCCGCGTAATAGGTGTTCGCTGTCATGATGACGAAGTATATGCAAAACTAGTTATCATCGCAGAAGGTTCTAATACATTATTATTGGAACAGGCTGGCCTTACAGGTCCTACAGATCCAAAAACAATGGCTGTAGGGGTGAAAGAAGTATATAAACTCAAAAAAGAGGATCTTGAAAATCGTCTCATGCTATCTGGCGATGAGGGGATGGCATGGCTTACTTTGGGCGATATGACCGATGGCTTATTGGGCGGTGGCTTTATTTATACGAATAAAGACAGCCTTTCCGTAGGTATGGTTGTAGGCCTTGAAGATATCGGCAAAGCCAATAAATCGGTAGATGACATGTTGTTAGCTTTCACCAATCATCCAAGAATTGCACCATTATTGAAAAATGGTCAATTGAAGGAGCATAGTGCGCATCTCGTACCTGAAGGCGGGTTTAAAGCTCTGCCTACATTGGGTGGTAATGGGTATGTTATCGTTGGTGATGCGGCGCGCATGTGTATGAATCTTGGTTATACCATTCGTGGGATGGACCTTGCCATCGAATCTGGCATGTGTGCAGCCGATGCGGTTAACGTAGCCTTGCGCGATGAAAACATGGAGCGCGTTGCTAAATTGTATGAACGTCAAATCAAAAATTCTTGGTTATATAAGGATATGAAGCTTTATAAAAATATGCCTGCCTTCCTCGCATCAAATCCTCGCATATTCAAAGAGTATCCAGCTCTTGTGAATCATGTGATGCGCGATGTATTCACTGTCAACGGTGATGGTGCAGTACCAATGATGAAAAAATTGATGGGTCGCGTTGGTGACGTTGGCCTATTTACCTTGATCCGTGATGCTTTGAAAGGGGTGCGATCCCTATGAAATTAGAAGAGCGCTTGGGCGCCAATAAATACTATGTAGATGAAACGTCTCCTCATATCCTTGTGGATGGCGCGGGCTTCAGCCGCGAAGAGAAAATGAAACTCGTAAATGGCTGTCCTGCTGGTCTATATACATTACAAGAAAATGGTGATTTAGCCTTTGATTTCGCTGGCTGTTTAGAATGTGGTACATGCCGTGTTCTCTGTGGCGAAACAATCGTAAAAACTTGGAAATATCCGCGTAACGCTAAGGGCGTAGAATTTAGACAGGGGTGAGTGTATGGAGTTATTAGTATGTATCAAACAGGTTCCAGATACATCTGAGATTAAACTGGATCCGGAAACGAATAATCTAATCCGCACAGGCTTGCCTAGTATTGTAAACCCTGACGATATGCATGCGTTAGAGGCGGCTCTTGCGGTAAAAGACGAACATGAAGATAGCCGTGTAACGGTATTGTCGATGGGTCCGCCTCAAGCTGAAGACGCTCTTCGCCAATGCTTATCTCTCGGCGCTGATGATGCGGTACTTGTTACAGACCGTGCTTTCGGTGGCGCCGACACATTGGCTACAAGCTATACTATTGCGTCTGCTATCCGTCATATTCAAAAGACTATGAACCGTCAGTTCGAACTTATTTTCTGCGGTAAACAGGCTATCGACGGTGATACTGCGCAAGTAGGTCCTCAAATTGCAGAAGAACTCGGTATGGCGCAAGCTACCTATGCTTGTAAATTCTCCGTAGATACAGCAGCTCAAAAGGCAACTGTAACACGAGAGCATGAAAATGGCTACGAAATCGTGGAAGTGCCATTGCCTTTATTAGTAACGGCTACAGCTGAGCTTAACGAGCCACGTCAACCAGGTCTCTGGAGCTCCATTTACGCGAAACGTTATGAAATTTCTCATGTTACATTGCGAGATATGCCTAATATTGATGAAAGCCGTATCGGCCTTAACGGTTCCCCTACGCGTGTTCGCAAGGTATACCAACCACCGCTTCGCGGCAAGGTAGAAATGCTTTTATCTGTGGAGGAAGGGGCTAAAAAGGTTCTTGAATTGGCCTATAATATCAAGCCGGAAAAGTTTTCTCATCTATTGGTGCCTAGCGAAGAACCTGTGGATGAGCCTGTAGATAACAACGATGAGGGTGTGGATGTAAAAGATCCTGTGCAGCGGGCTGCCACTGTTGAAAGTGTATCCTCTAGTGAGTTTAAGGCGTTAGCGGCCGTTAAAGGTGAAGAAGGTTCCAAAGGAGGTGATCGATAATGGGAGTGACAAATTTTGATGAATATAGAGATGTCTTTGTCGTAGCCGATACCATCGATGACGTAGTGCATCCTGTTACGTACGAACTTATCGGTCAAGCTCGTCGCATTGCTAAGGAATTGGGGCAACTCGTTCAAGTTATGCTTCTTGGTGAGAATGTTCAATCCGAGGCGGAGGAACTCGTGGCGCATGGTGCTGATATTGTTCACGTTTTTGAAAGCCCTCTTTTGAAATACTATACAACAGACGGCTATACAAAGGTTTTGACAGATTTCTTTGAAGACCATAAACCTAATATTCTTTTAATTGGCGCTACGAACAATGGTCGTGACCTTGCTCCGCGTATGTCTGGTCGCATGCAAAACGGCGTAGTAGCAGACTGTACGATCTTGACTGTAGATACTACAGAAGGCCTTGTAGAATGGACGCGTCCTGCTTTGGGTGGCAATATTTTAGCTGAAATTATTTCTCCAAATCATCGTCCACAAATGGGCTCTGTCCGTCCTAATGTATTTAAAAAGCCAGAGCGCATTGCAGATAGCTGGGGCCGTATTCAAATTGAACAATTCGACCTTAAACCTGAAGATATTCGTATGAAGCGTCTTGACTTCATTCCGTTCAGCAAAGATGGTTACAACATCCAAGAAGCGGATATCATCGTAGCCGGCGGTCGCGGTATGGGTTCCAAAGAAAACTTCGATAAGCTCTACGAACTTGCCGATGCTATCGGCGGTGTTGTAGGTGCTACACGTCCCCTTGTAGAAAAGGGCTGGATCGAATTGCCATACCAAGTAGGCCAAACAGGTAAAACTGTAAGCCCTAAATTATACTTGGCATTCGGTATCTCCGGTGCTATTCAACACGTGAGCGGTATCTCTGGTGCTGACACAATCGTGGCTATCAATAACGATCCAAATGCAGAAATCTTCCAACACGCTAACTATGGGATCGTGGGGGATTGCATGGAAGTGTTAAATGATATGTTGGCGCATTTGAAATAAAACTATATAACTGATTACAAAGGATTACCGTTCCGAAAGACTCCATAGTGACCTAAGTCGCTTCCAGAACGGTAATCCTTTTTCATTTCTATGCGTTTTGCCTTCAAATGCGTCAATATGTCATTTTAGAGAGAAGGGAAAAGCGCCCAAGGCGGCTTCGAATAGGTATCCCTATTTGGCTTATTGCTGCTGTAGAGCTCAAATGTTCAAGTATTATAAACTACTACGCCGACATATTATTTATACAGAGGGAAAGTCGGGTTTAGAAACGGTATCCTCTTTTTATTATCATATTCCTAAACTCATATGCCACTTTATGTATCCTTTTAAATACCATCTGCGCCAATGTATCATTTTTATTAGTATAGGGGAATGGACTAGAGTCCATTACGTATTAAAGTGGTATAATTAGGCTATACATATAGTTCGGATTGATAAGGAGGTTCTTATGGCTCGTAATGTTTTTGTTACTGGTGCAACGTCTGGTATTGGTCTTTGTATTGCCGAGGCGTATGCAAAGTATGGCGATAATATTTTGATTTCTGGTCGTCGCGCTGAGGTGTTGTCTGAGGTACAGGCTCGTTTGTCTAAGGAATATGGCGTGCGCGTTGAGACTTTGGTTCTTGATGTGCGTAGTCGTGAGAATGTTGAAAGAAAGGTTCCAGCAGCAATTGAAGCGTTTGGTGGCGTTGATGTCCTCGTAAATAACGCAGGTCTTGCGCAAGGTTTAGATCCTTTCCAAGATAGTGCCGTTGATGATGCGGTGACTATGATTGATACGAATGTGAAAGGCCTTTTATATGTAACAAAGGCTGTACTACCTTATATGATTGATAAAAACGCAGGCCATATTGTGAATATGGGTTCTACTGCTGGTATATACGCATATCCAGGTGGTGCTGTTTACTGTGCTACAAAGGCGGCCGTTAAGACCTTGAGTGATGGTATTCGCATGGATACGATTGCTACGGATATTAAGGTCACAACCATTCAACCGGGCATCGTAGAGACTCCGTTTAGTGAAGTGCGCTTTCACGGTGATGCGGAAAAAGCTAAAGCCGTCTACGCCGGCATCGATGCCATTCAACCTGAGGATGTGGCGGACGTTGTGCTATACGTAACAAACCAACCTAAACGCTTGCAAATTTCTGATGTCACAATAATGGCTAACCAACAAGCAGCTGGGTTTATGGTGCATAAGAAATAGTTATTTGAAATTTTATATCATTTAGTATATAATTGATAGCAAAGTTTTGATAAATATAATTTTACGAAACTTATTTTCGGAGATTGTTGTTATGACAACAAAGATAAAGATATTACTAGTAGCTTCTTTAGTATGTGCATCTATTGGTTTATATAACATTGTTAGTGCCGAAGCGCCGGCTAATAAAGGCGAGTCTATGCCTATGATTGGTGGCATATCAGTTGAAGCGGCAGAACCAAATGTTATTATGCCGAGTCCGGTACATGTGTTTACTACAGTTCAACAAGCAGCGGACTATATAAATATAAAACCGCAGATGCCAAAGTTGTTACCTGTAGGTTTCAATATTCAATCTGTAATAACTATAGAGAAAGATATATTACAAGTTGTTTATGTGTATGAACCTAGTGCGAAACCATATTATAACAAAGCTGGAGGCGCACTTATTATATATCGAACATCTAAGTTAACTGGTGATATTAGCGGTGACCACAAGATTCATAAGGTTATAGAAACTGAAAGTGTAGATGGTACAAAGGTTACTTTCAAAGGTGATAAAAACAAGGTCTATCTTGTATCGTGGATGAAAGATGGGCAGAATCACTCTTTAGAGTTTCAGCATCCCGTTACGCGAGATATGGCGAAGGCTATAATTTGTAATATTGTTGAGGAAAAATCACATACAAAATAAATGTGTTTTTAATAATTTTCGTGTTGAGCGAAGGGAGATTATACCCATGGTTAAAAAATTGGTCTTGATGGTAGTTGCCTGTGCTTGTGTAGGTTCTTATACTGTTGTTGGTGCTCAAGGTACTCTTGATGTAAAATCAGATCAACCTAAATCTGTGGTAGCTCAACAAGAAGCGCCAATGGTTGGTATGCCAAGTCCGTTTCATGAGTTTTCTACTGTAGATGAAGCGGCTAAATATATGAACATTACACCTCAAATGCCTAAGGTATTACCTGTGGGTTACAACATTGAGTCTGTAAGTACTATTGATAAGGATGTATTGCAAGTGGTTTATGTTTACCAAGCTGGTGAAGATGCTACTCGTAATCAAGCTGCAGGCAAACGTATCGTCCATCGCATAGCCAATGAAATAAAAGAAGATATCAGCGGCGATTATAACGATTTTCGTGTAACAGCTAATGAAAAAGTAAACGGCACAAAGGTTGTTTTCAAAGGCGGTAATAAAATGGTATATCTCATAGGTTGGACAAAAGACGGACAAACTCATGGGATGTACTTCGAACGCCCTGTAACTCGTGACATGGCTAAAGCAATCGTTGCTAATACGGTAGCCCCAAAACAACATACAAAATAATATAAAAGTCCAGGCCTAATGGGATAGGCATGCGAGCTGTAGTGAAGCACTCGCATGGACACTGTAAGGGTTTTATATAGAACGGCTCCTCGTATGAGGGGCCGTTTTAGTATATATGCTAAAATTTCATAATGAGAATCATTCTAATATACATATAGGGGTATATCTAAAAATTTGAATAACTGTTAAAATAAAATATAGCTATTTTGTGATAAAGAAGGCAGGTGATGTATTGTATCGATTAATACTACAGCGTTTGGCAAGTATTGTAGGTATTTTATTGGTTGTTACCATCGGTACATTTGTATTGATAAAATTATCTCCTATTGATCCCGTGTCGATGAAGTTTAATCTTCTAGGAGCTACACCAGATCCAGTTGTAGTTGCACAGACACGAGAGCAGTTGGGGCTCAATGACCCTTGGTGGCAGCAATACCTACGTTGGTTAGGTCAAATTATACAAGGGGACTTTGGTGAGTCCATTCTGTACGCTTTACCAGTGGCGACCATTCTTGGCAGTGCCTTGCCAAATACCTTGGGGCTAGTATCCTTAGCTCTTGTTATGGGGATAGTGGTGACCATACCGCTCGGTATGTTATCTGCAAAGTATCAAGACTCATGGATTGATCATGGGGTTCGTCTCGTTACATTCTTAGCGTTAGCAATCCCTGGGTTCTGGGTCGGTTTATTATTACTGTACTTATTCGGTGTTAAATTACAGCTAGTGTCGGTAACGAATACCAATGGCTTTTCTGCCTATGTTCTGCCCGCAGTAACCCTTGCTTTATGGATATGTGGTCTCTACATTCGTCGATTGCGCAATGCTATTTTAGAAGTGTCGCGACAGCCCTTTGTACAGGGGGCGCGAGCATTGGGCTTGCCAGAATGGATGGTCTACACCCGTTATATATTCCCTCATGTAGGTCTTATATTGCTGCCTATGATGGGAGTAACTATGGGTGCTATGCTAGGTGGATCTGCCGTTATTGAAACGGTATTCTCCATAAAAGGTATTGGTTATATGATGGTGCAGGGCATTATGGCTCGCGATTATGTATTGATGCAAGGTTATATCATCTGGATTACCTTGGTGTTCATCGTGATTAATATCATCATTGATGTATTGAGTGTTTGGCTGAATCCGAAGCGAAGAGCCGCCATAAAAGGAGGCTCTTATGAATAGACAAACGCCCTATACTTTATACGCTATGTTGGTATTAGCAGCTCTGTGGATTGTATTTTTCTTATGCGCTCCCTATATAGCACCCTTTGATCCTGAAACGACGAGTATCGCGGACCGCTTACAAGACATTAGTAGTACCCATCTATTAGGTACTGACCAACTCGGTCGTGATGTGTGGTCTCGTATTCTGTACGGTGGTAAAGCCTCTTTAGGGATTGCTTTCACCATCATTGGCATTAGTGGGGCCATCGGTATCGCTATTGGTGGATTAGCAGGATTTTCTACACCTAGCATTGACCGTTGGTTATCTCGCTTGATTGATTTGGTACTAGGGTTCCCGAACATGGTGATTGCCATTGCTTTCATCGGCATTATGGGACCTAGCATAACGAATGTAATCATTTCCTTGTGTATTACGAAATGGGCGGAATATGCACGTATCACGAGGGGCCTCGTACAGATTGAACGCCACGCGGAGTATATTACCTTTGCTCGTATGTCAGGTGCTTCAAATCTACGCATTTTGTGGCGCTATATTCTGCCGAATGTATTGCCACCGTTGGTGATCGTTATTATTCAACATTTAGGGGACGCCATCATTTTGGTAGCCAGTTTTTCGCTCATCGGCATCGGTGTGCAACCGCCGGATCCGGAGTGGGGCGCTATCTTGTTGAGCTCCCGAGATTTTCTACAAACGGCACCGTGGCTGTTAATTTATCCGGGGCTCGCTATTTTTATTACCGTTGTTTTATTTAACTATATTGGCGATGCGTTGCGCGATGCCCTCGATGTATCTCGTTAACCGTGCTGTGTTTAGATTTTTTATGGTGAAAGCCTCGACGAGGCAATGTATTTTAAAGGAGATATTATGAAACGTTGGTTGTTAGCATGTTTGTCCATGCTATGCATGGTAGCTCTCTTGGTCGGCTGTGGCAATGATACTGCTAAAGACGGTAAACAAGGGAAGCATATGAATGTTGGTTTGTATTGGTTTGGTGAAACATTAGACCCAACTCACGAATGGGATGCGTGGACATTGACTCGTATCGGTGCAGGTGAAAACTTAGCCGTTGTAACACCGGATATGAAATTTGCCCCACAATTGGCAGATTCTTGGGAAAATGTAGACCCTACAACATGGAAATTCCACATCCGTGAAAACGTTAAATTCCACAATGGTACTCCGATGACGCCTCAAAAGGTAAAAGAGTCCATCGAGTATACGATGAAACAAAGTGCTCGTTCCGCTAAAGCAGTTAAAATAGAGTCCATCACAGTAGATGGTCAAAACTTGATTATTAAGACTACAGAACCTAATGGTTCCTTGTTGTCCAGCTTGACTGAACCTGCTTTCGTTATCATGGATACTGCAGATCTTAAAGATGTAGCATCTAAACCAGTTCTTACAGGTCCTTACAAAATTACTGCTTTCAAAAAAGGCGAAACAATTGAACTCGCTGCCTTCGCAGATTACTGGGGCGGCAAACCAGGTCTTGATTCCGTAACTGTAAAAGACATCGAAGACAACAATAAACGCGCTATGGCTTTACAATCTAAAGACGTAGACGTGATTCAAAAAGTGGACTCTGCTAACCGCAGCTTGTTCAAAGACGGTTTCAATATTCAAGATATCGCAGGCGTTCGTGTATTGATGCTGAAAGTAAACCACACAGAAGTATCTCCATTGCATGATAAAGCGGTGCGTTCTGCTATTGCTCATATCATTAACTATGACTCCATGGCAAAAATTATTGGTAACGGTTCCACACCAGGTGCGGCACCATTCCCGCCATCTGCCAACTTAGGCTATGATGCGATTGCTAATAAAGCGATGACAGATGTGGCGAAAGCTGACCAAATCTTGACTCAAGCTGGCTATGCTAAGAATGCAAACGGCATGTACGCAAAAGACGGTAAAGAATTAGCTGTTACTATTGCTATTTGGGGGAAAGATACAAGCTTATACGAAGAAATTCAACAAGAATTGAAAAAAGCAGGTATTGCTGTAACTCTTAAGAAATTACAAAGCCCTGATGAAGTAGATACACTTGGTACAGATGGTTTTGATTTAGTAGAACGCAATGTAGTTACTATGTCTACAAACGATCCTTATTGGTTCCTCAGCTTGTTCTACAAAACTGGTGCGAAAGCAAATGTTGGTGGCTACTCTAACCCTCAAGTAGATGCGTTAATCGACCAATTATCTGTAACATTTGATCAAAACGAACGCTCTAATATTGCTAAACAAGCACAACAAATCTTAGTTGATGACGTAGCAGATATTTATTTGTTGTATCCAAGTGCAACGGTTGTATCTACTACAAAAGTTAAAAATGTACCAGTACATCCAATCGACTACTACTTATTAACAAAGGATTCTACTATTGAATAAATCTGATTGTATCGTATTTGATAAGGTTACAATTTCATACGGTGCGGAGCAAGCGGTGCGCGATGTATCCTTCTCCGTGCCCAATGGTGAGGTCTTTGCCATCGTTGGTGAAAGCGGCTCTGGTAAATCCACGCTAGTTCGTGCCGCCTTTGGCATGTTGAAACAAGCTAACGTTAGCGGCCAGATTTTGCTAAACGGCACCGATATTTCTACATTGAGTGATGGTGATTGGCGACAATTGCGGGGTACGAAGATTTCCATGATCTTTCAAAATCCCAGCGCCTATCTAAACCCAAATCGAACCGTAGAAAATCACTTCAAAGATTTATTCCGTGCCCATGGTGAAAGCTATGATGTAAGCCGCGTTATGGATATGCTTAATCTCGTTCACTTAACCGACGGAGAGCGTATCTTGCAGTCCTATCCGTTTCAGTTGAGCGGTGGTATGCAACAACGGTTAGCAATAGCTTTGAGCCTCATCTTGAAACCTAGCATTGTGTTTGCCGACGAACCGACTAGTGCCTTAGATATGTTGGTGCAAGCCTCTGTATTGGACCTTATGAAAGAGGTAACGCAGGCTCTTGGGGCAACGGTGATTATTGTAACCCATAATATCAAGGCGGCTGCTCGCATTGCCAATAGCATTGGGGTTATGAATAAAGGCCAACTCGTTGAAGTAGGCTCCACCGAAGAGGTCATGGCGCATCCAAAGGATAAGTATACTCGCGTCTTGTTAGATTCCGTAATGAAAGTGGTGTAGTATGATTCAACTCGAGAATATATGTAAACAATATACGAACCACAATCATACGGTCCGCGCCGTTGATAACGTATCCTTTTCCGTGGCTCCCAATGAACGAGTAGGTATTGCCGGTGGTAGTGGTTCTGGTAAAAGTACGCTGCTTAGGCTGATTGCTATGCTAGAAAAACCTACCTCTGGTAATCTGTGGCTCTTTGGTAAAGACGTAACATCTATTCAAAACCATACAGAAATATATCGGTCCATGCAGATGATGTTCCAAAATCCCTTGGCGGTGATTCCACCGAGGATGAACTTAGAAGCATTTCTTTTAGAGCCGTATATCAATTATGGTCTTATGGATATAGCGGCAGCAAAGGACGATATTCGTAAATGGATGCAACGAGTAGATTTGCCTGAGAATACGGTTAATAAATACCCTCATGAAGTCAGCGGTGGTCAACTGCAACGTGTTGTATTAGCACGGATTATGCTGATGAATCCAAAACTAGTACTCTTTGACGAACCTACATCAGCCCTTGATGCGGTGAACCAAAAACTTGTGCTAGACCTATTACAAAAAATCTATACGGAACAACCCTTCGGCTACGTATTCGTCAGCCATGACATCGGCCTATTACAAGCCATAACAGACCGAATCATCGTCATGAAAGACGGGCAAATCGTAGAAACCATCGAATCAAAACGACTCAAAGAAGCGGTACATCCGTATACACAAGCACTTGTGAAAGCTAGTGTGTGAAAAGAGCCTCTATGCTTTGGCATAGGGGCTTTTAATTATCTTTCATAATCATCCCTTACGATAAAAGAAATCATATATTTCTTTCAGAAAGAGGGGCTAATTATGACAGCAGTAAAGCATGAATGGCGTAAGCACGAAAAGGAATTGTATTGTCCGAAGCAGCAGGCGGTGCAGGTTACGGTGCCGAGCATGAAGTTCCTCGTGCTGGATGGCGTGGGAAATCCTAATCATGCGGTCTTTGCTGATGATCTCGAGGCGTTATATTCGTTGTCCTACGGAATAAAGATGTTGCCAAAAAAGGGCATGACGCCGGATGGATACTTTGATTACACCGTGTATCCGCTGGAGGCGCTTTGGAAGCAGATTGAGCATACGGAGCAGTTTGATAAGAATAATCTGCAATATCGGGTGATGATCAGACAACCTGATTTTGTGACTCCTGACGTGTTGGGAACGGCCATTATTAATGTGTCCAAGAAAAAATCGTTGCCTCGATTTAAGGACGTTCGGCTTGAACCGATAGAGGATGGCAATTGCGTGCAGATATTGCACGTCGGGCCTTATGATGATGAGCCGGAATCGTTTATGAAAGTAGATGAATTCTGCACTGCTCATAGTTTGCAACGTGTTAATGACGAGTGGCATCGGGAAATCTATTTGTCCGATGCGCGAAAAATGGAGCCCGCAAAATTGAAGACGATACTACGTGTGCAAGTAAAAAAGGGAAAATTATAGGGCGTCATAACAAACTTAATCGGATTTATGAACGAGGTACCTTATGGATTTGAATAGTTTTTTCTTACTATTTCCCAGTATTTTCATGCTGCACGAACTGGAGGAGATACTTCTGTTTCCTCGCTTTTTGGATCGGAACCCGCAACTACAACGACGACTTTTATCGGGGGAGTTTACACCTTTCAGAATTAATGCAATCATCTATCAGGAATTTGTACTTTTGTTGATTATACTGGGATTAAGTATATATTTTGAAAGCTTCGTTTTTTATATTACCATTATCATAGCGTACGTATACCATGTAATTGGACATATATTCCAAAGTATTTTTCTGCGACAGTATATACCGGGTGTTCTTAGCGGTATTATCACGGCTGGATATTGCACATATCAGATATATGATGTGGTGTCGGTAAACTATATGCTATTAGCCTATTCGTTCCTAACACTTTTGATTATTTTCGTTAATATCGCTGTGAGCTTTAAAATACTTCAACGGATACAATAAACGCCTGATTAGACTGTAAAAGTAAAGCTTTCACAAGTATATTGTTAAATCAGGATCACCCGTTTTACGGGTGGTTCTGATTTATATCTCATAAATGGTTTAACATACAAGGCATTATGTGATCTTTTAAATTTAAGTAATTTTTATTTTTAGAGATAGGAGTTTATAGCTAGATATAGAAATATTAGAGTATAAGATA
>CAMUQE010000050.1 GCA_947096075.1 Veillonella parvula
TATAGACTTAAACTGCACATATTTAGAAGAATCTCTTAATTCAGTTTGAGATATAGCGTGACTAGATATTGGCAAAATAAGGAATGGTAACACCCATAGTAAAAGTAAAAATATGCGTCTCATAGTCCACCTCACTGTACTAGAACATCATCAAAATTTTGAAGATATACGGCCTTAAACAGTGCATCTGCATTATTATAGGTATTCTCATCATATCGGCTTCGGCCAACTGGTCCCATCCATTCCTCATCTGTGAAAATAGAACGGTTTTCAATATACCACTTTTCTCCATTCAATTTGTATTTACCACCAGATTTTAACTTTGCAACAATTCCAGATTGATTTTCAGCAACCGAAATTACATCAACTAACGATGAATTTTGTTGTTTCTCACGATTAGAATGAATTAAGCTAGCTAGAGAATAATTGATATCATAATAAACTGTCATTTCAGTCTCTCTGATAAAAGGACTATTTTCATAATCAAATACCATGTACGAGGTACCCTGCAATACATACTTTGGAGGATTATACTCAACAATATGAATCGAATCCAAATTAATAAATGAATAAAACTTATCTACATGATTACTCGATTTTGAAGGATATTCCTCATAAGTTACTAACTTAAAATTAGGTAATGACTGTAATTCTTGAAGACTAATAGCCCCTGCTGGCATAGTAAAAGATACTATCATAATAAGCAAAAGCAAAAAACGTTTAAACATAATATCAACCCCTCTCCATTTAAATTGTTAAAATATAACCTTATCGTGTAGATAATTAGAGAACCCCAATATCAACTCCAATCACTATATTAATAGCGAACAAGCAACAAATTATATGAGTAAAAAACACCTCTTTTATTAATTTCATTGTATCATAAAAAGACTCTATCTTAGAGAAATTAAGATAAAGTCTTTTTAGACATCCTGAAAGGAGTTATTTACTTAATAAAACAGTATTAACTCATTAAGTTTTACATTTAATAAGTTAAATTTCATTTTTAAAATTAATTCTATTTATGCTCTTTCAACCACTGTATAGCATATTCCGCATATACTGCTGACGCCGCAGAGAGTACAGAGTCATCCATATTAAAGCGATTATTATGATGATCGTATATAGCTTCTACATCAGGATTTTGAATGCCAATAAAAGCAAAGCAGCCCGGTTTTCCTTGTAAATACCAAGCAAAGTCCTCACCTGGCATGACTTTACGCATCTTAGATAGCTTTTCTTTGCCAAGTGTATCGATTACTACACGTTCTGCCAATTCGCTAGCTTTAGGGTCATTAATGGTAGGTGGAACTTTATTTACATACTCTAATGTAGCCGTAGCCCCATAGGCCTCTGCAGTGTGTTCCACAATGCGACGAATGGAATCTATAATGTATTGTTCTTGGTTTGGATCAAAGAAGCGAACCGTACCGCCCATGGAAGCTTCCCCAGGAATGACATTCCATTCTGAGCCAGAGTGAATATTGCCAATCGTAACAACTACGGAATCAAGGGCACTTACATTACGAGAAACTACGGTTTGTAAGTTCATAACGATGGCACTAGCCACCACGATAGCATCGACCGCTTGGTGTGGCTGCGCACCATGACCTTGTTTGCCTTTTACATTAATAGTAATTTGGCTACTTGCAGCCATACGAGGACCGTCCTCAACAGACACAAGGCCCGCTGGCAAATCGATCCACACATGCCCTCCAAAGATAGCATCTACCTTATCATACCAATCGCCAAACTTAATGAAATCCGGAGCCCCTGCTCCAGTTTCTTCCGCAGGTTGGAATGCTAAATATACGTCGCCTTCGATACGGTCTTTCATAGACATTAGCATCTTTGCCGCACCTAGTAAAATAGCCATATGTCCATCATGACCACAAGCATGCATTTTACCCTCTACTTCAGATTTATAGTCTATTGTATTATGTTCATAAACAGGCAAGGCATCGATGTCGGCACGCAATGCGATAGCCTTTCCGGGCTTAGAACCATGGATGATGCCGATTAATCCGATACCACGTTCTGTATCTACATGAACCTCTACGCCCATAGTTTCTAGCTCTTTAGCCAAGGTCTTCGTTGTTTCAAACTCTTCATTACTAAGCTCTGGATGTTTATGAAAATATCTACGCCAATCTTGAACGTAGCCTTTATATTGCTCTATTAAATCGCGACTATGCATCATATCGCCTCCTCTACTATCAGTATATCAAACGCATATCAATATGCATCGCTAATATATATTGGTTAAACAGTCTACGAATTTATAAATACAAAACCTACATGAGACAAGAAAAGTTTTTTGTTTAGGGGAATAACATGGCAAATGCAAAAGAAAACGACAGGCAACGCCATGTCGTTTTCTTAGTTTCTTATCGGTTGCGCAATACCGCTTGTACCGCTAAGGATACAATAGCCGTTGCAACTGTCACAGCAGCAGTGATTTTTGCCGTTGTGATAAGTTCTTCTTTTGTAGGTTTTGCTTTTGCAGCAATGTCCAACGTTTTTGCTACCGCCGGAACCAATACTTCATTACGTAAGGATTCTGTATTCATATTTACTCCTCCAATATAGACTGTTTCTTCTAGGGTAACACGAATACGGACTAAAGTCTATATAATCATCAGTTTATTTCCATAGTTTAATGTTACATAACTATAGTAAACAATATTTATGAAAGCTAAACGAATTCTTATTTTGCATCCAATTCTTTAATCACTTCAGCCAAAATACGTATCGCCTTTTCTAATTGTTCTTGCGGAATATTAAGGGCTGGTAAAAGTCGTACCTTATTTTTAGCAGATAAACATACAACACCTTTTTCAAGGCATTTAGCTATAACGGCTTTAGCATCAACCGTAGTTTCAATGCCAAGCATGAGGCCCATACCGCTAACACCAATGACACCAGGTTTACCAGTTAAGGTGGCCTTTACGTATTCCCCTTTTGCTTTTACAGAATCAAGAAATTCAGGAGTTAAACGACTAATGATAGTATTACCTGCAGCCGCGCAGATTGGATTGCCCCCAAAGGTAGTAGCGTGGGCGCCAGCATTTAAAACGTATTGCATCTTTTCATTGAATAAGGTTGCACCCATTGGCAGTCCTCCCGCCAAGCCTTTTGCAGTAGATACCACATCTGGTTCGATGCCAAATTGTTGGTATGCATATAGACTACCAGTCCGACCATTACCAGTTTGTACCTCATCGATAAGTACCAGTTGATCGTGTTCATGCGCATATTTTGTTACCGCTTGAACAAACTCCTTATCTAATGGCATAACACCACCTTCACCTTGGATAGGTTCCATCATGATGGCACAAACAGCTGGATTAGCAAGGACTTTCAAGGCCGCATCAATATCATTGGCCGGGGTATGAATAAAGCCTTCAGTAAATGGAAAGAAATGTTGATGGAATACATCTTGTCCTGTAGCAGACAAGGTGGTAATAGTACGACCGTGGAAACTATTGACCAAGGTAACAATTACATGACGACCTTCGCCGTATTTGTCATGGCTATATTTACGTGCTGCCTTAATAGCACATTCGTTAGACTCCGCACCAGAGTTAGAGAAAAATACCTTTTTCATCCCCGTTTTCGCGCAGAGCTGTTTCGCTAGTTCAATTTGTGGCAAAGAATAGTATAAGTTAGAAATATGATTCAACGCATGAGACTGCTTAGTAACAGCCTCAGTCCACTCATCATCATCAACACCAAAAGCGGTTACCCCAATACCAGAGCCGAGGTCGATGTACTCTTTACCATCTACGTCCCACAATAGAGAACCTTTCCCTTTTTCAAAGCATACGTTAAACCGACCATACGTATTGGCTATATATTCTTTATCTTGTTTTTCAAAATCAATTGTATTACTCATTATATCCTCCAAACGTACGGCCTTGCCGCCGTCTATCTATATGAAAGGTAATCAGATAATTACCGTATTATGTCTACTATATTAAGCAACAAACATGGTACCAAGGCCTTCATCGGTCAATAGTTCGATAAGAATGGCATGTGGAATCTCGCCATTGATGATGAATACCTTTTGTGCCCCTGCTTCTATGGCCTCTAAGCAGCAATCCACCTTTGGAATCATACCGCCTGCAATAATACCATCCGCTTTTAACTGAGCTGCCTCAGCCATTGTAATTTTAGGAATTAAAGAATCTGGATCATGCACATCTCGCAGTACACCATCAATATTGGTCATAGCCACCATTGTTTCCGCCTTGAGAGCGCCCGCAATTTTGGCAGCTACCGTATCAGCATTAATATTATATGTCTTTCCATCGGCTCCCATGCCAATAGAAGAAATAACTGGAATATAGCCATGGCTAATTACGTCATGAATAATGCTCGTATCAATAGTATCAATATAACCTACATAACCAAGTTCTTCGTTCTGTTTATGAACTTGAATCATGTTGCCATCCACACCACAGAGACCAACAGCTTTACCACCAAGATCCGTTAATTCCGCCACGAGACCTTTATTCACCTTGCCGGCTAATACCATTTGTACAACATCCATCGTTGTTTCATCGGTAACACGTAGACCATTTGCAAAATGTGATTCAATTTGCATCGCCTCTAAGGTACTATTGATAGCCGGTCCTCCACCATGAACTAGAACTACTTTTATACCTACCAATTGGAGTAGCAGTAAGTCCTTCATAACAGATTTTTTTAATTCTTCATCAGTCATAGCATTGCCTCCGTATTTAACGACAACATACTGATCGGTATATTGTTTTATATATGGAACGGCCGCCGTTAGTATCTGCGCCCGCATTGCATTTGTTACATCCTTCATAGTATTACCTCTACCCCAATACCAATCCAGTTTCTTCTGGCAAACCTAATGCGATATTCATGCATTGAACAGCCGCACCAGATGCACCTTTACCTAAATTATCGAATATAGCGTGAACCATAATGCGCTCATCGTTACCAGTCACATAAATTTTCATGCTGTCCGTATTGCTTAATTGATTAGCGTTTAACATGCCAGTGTTACTATTTTCAGTAAATGGCGCGACCGTAATGATTGTACTATGTTTGTAAAAGTCTTCTAATACTTGTTGCACCCTATCAATGCAAACAGGTTTATGACATAGTCGACTATGAATACCTACTGTAACTTCCATCCCAGAGTAGTAATCATCAACGATAGGCATAAAAATAGGCGCTTCACTAAGACCACATACATGTTCTACTTCAGGTAAATGTTTATGTTGTTGACCAAGCGCATATTGCCGTGGAGCATAAAGGAAATAGTCTTTTGGATTACTTTCATATTGGCCAATCATCTTCTTGCCACCACCGCTATAACCTGTTAAAGATGTAATGGTGAAAGGATAATCCGTTGGCACAAGTCCTGCTTTTACAAGAGGCGCTATGCAAGCAATCATACCACTCGCATGACAGCCAGGATTTGCAATATGTTTTTTAGTAGCAATAGCTGTCTTATAATTAGTACCAAGTTCTGGGAAACCATAGGTCCAATCAGCAGCAGTTCTAAAAGCAGTAGATGTATCGATTACCTTGCACGGCAAGTCACCGATAACCGCCATAATGTCTTTAGATGCCGCATCAGGTAAGCAAAGAAATACAATATCTGCCTTTTTTGCAACCACTTTAATGGCCTCTACATTTTTGCGATCCTCATCAGCTGTGGCTAAGAGTTCTATATCTTTTCGATCGGATAATCGTTCATGAATTCTAAGACCAGTTGTGCCTTCATGACCAACAATAAATACTCTATGGGGTGTCATAATAAACCTCAATTCTCACCTATTGGTGACTCACACCTATTTATATAGCCCTTTATCCAATATAAATAGGAAACAAACTATACAATTCATCACCATTTAGGAGGATGAATTTATTTCAATGGATAATCTCCAAAGGTAGCAACCATAACTGCCTTAATCGTGTGGAGACGATTTTCTGCTTCTTGGAATGCTAAAGAATTTGGACCTTCGAATACCTCTTCGGTCACCTCAATGCCATTCATGCCAAACCGTTCATAAATATCTTTACCTACTTGTGTTTCTGTGTTGTGAAACGCTGGCAAACAGTGGCAGAACTTAGTATTTGGATTACCGGTTAATGCCATCATTTCTGCATTTACTTGGAATGGTTTAAATGTATTGATACGTTCCTCCCACATATCGTAAGTATCACCCATCGTTACCCACACACCAGTGTAAATGACATCTAAGCCTTTAACTCCTTCAGCTACATTATCTGTGCAAGTAATAGTAGCACCCGTTTCTTTAGCCACTTTCAAACATTCTTCATAGAATGGACCAGCTGGCCAGTATTGTTTAGGACCAATAAGTCTGAAATCCATCCCCATTTTAACGGCACCACTCATCAAAGCGTTACACATATTTGATTGACCATGTCCAACATAGGCAAAGGAAATTTCATTCAATGGTTTATCGATATGTTCTTGAATTGTTAAAAAATTCGCCAAGGTTTGTGTGGGATGATCCATATCGGTAAGCCCATTCCAAACTGGCACACCAGAATATTCCGCCAATGTATCTACGTCCTCTTGGTCAAAGCCTCTAAACTCGATAGCATCATACATGGAACCAAGAACACGAGCCGTATCCTTTAAGGATTCCTTCTTATTCATTTGAGAACCTGTAGGACCAAGATATGTTGTAAAAGCACCTTGGTCAGCAGCCCCTACCTCAAAAGCACAACGTGTCCGTGTTGAGTCCTTTTCAAAGATCAGAACAAAGTTTTTACCTTCTAATGTTTTTATTTCCTTGCCCGCTTTTTTATCTGCTTTTAGCTTCGCTGCTAAATCCAAAAAATACTTAATTTCCTCTGGTGTATATTGAAGTATTGTTTTAAATGATTTATGTTGTAAACTTTTCATGATAACCTCTTATATGCAAACTACATCTTTTCTTGTAAAAATTCGGCGGCTAACGCTGACATCATTGTAATACCTGGTTCAAGGATACTTTCATCGATGGTGAAAGCTGCATTATGCAACGCTGGATTGCCTTCAAAGCCAGTGCCTAACCAAAGAAAAGCACCTTTGATTTTATGAAGATAGGCAGAGAAGTCTTCTGCCGTCATAGACGGGAATTCAGGATGTACCACCGCTTCTTTTCCGAAATATTTTTCTACGATGGATGTGGCATAATCGATGGCCTCTGGATTATTGATAGTAGCACCATGACCACGTTTATAGTCCAAGGTGCTTTCCGTTTTAAACATCACATCGAGAGCCTGTAAGCTTTCACCCAAACGTCGCTCAATATAATCACGTTTCTCTGGTTCATAGGTACGACAAGTACCTTCAAGATACACATCACCACAGCCGACATTGTATCGGTCACCACCATTAATCACTCCAATAGTACACACGAGATTTTCCATAGGATTAGTTTCACGAGCTACCATGGATTCCACATTAACAATCCAGTTTGCAGCAGCCACGATTGCATCTACACCATTATGAGGTTCCGCTCCATGAGTAGCTTTCCCCTTTATATGAACGAGGAAGTGATCCGATGCAGCCATGAGATTACCTTTTTTTAATCCTACAGTGCCAACTGGCAATTGAGGCCACACATGAAGACCATATATTTCATCTACATCATCGAGGATGCCACTATCGACAATACCTTGGGCCCCTGGGAATAAAGCTTCTTCTTCGGAGGGTTGGAATACGAGTTTCACGGTCCCATGTAATTGATTTTTAATAGATTGTAGAATCGCCGCTGCACCAAGTAAAATTGCCATGTGACTATCATGACCACAGGCATGCATAACGCCTTCATTTTGTGAAGCAAAGGGCAAGCCTGTTGTTTCATGTATGGGTAACGCATCCATATCGGCACGCAATGCAATAACAGGGCCTGTATGAGCACCTTCTATCTTACCGATAACAGCATAATCAGAAATATCGTTTACAAAGGGAATTCCTAGTTCACCAAGCACCTTTTGAATAAATAAAGATGTATGTTTCTCTTCACCAGATAACTCTGGATGGCTATGAATATGTCGGCGCCATTCCACAACTTGTTCTTTATATTGGGAGGCATATTTCTTAATTAAATCTTGTAAAACATTCATTAGGCTATCTCCTTTATACACGATATGTATATTTTATACATATTTTATGTATTTTTATAATCTATACACGTATTATAATACTACCTACCATAATTAGCAAGTATTTATACAAATCTTCCGTATTTTTATTTGTTATATTGTAAATCAATTTTACTCATAGATTCTTGCAACCTTTAATTAGAGAAAAATAGACAAAAAAGACACCTTCCAAAAAAGGTGTCTTTTTCTTATTTTTCAATGACTGATTCGTCGAGTTGAGTACCATCAGGTAAAAATGATTTTACAATCAGCTTATTCGGTGTCACTGTTATAGACATATAATTATTCGTTTCAGGCTGAGGTGCTACATATACATCTAATGGATGTTGCTTCCACTTAGGACGTCGTGCATCACCAGCTATCCCTGTAAGGATATATAGTGGACCAGATGGGTCTCGATCAAAGTTTCGCACATGACCGCGGTTGCGGTATGTATGTAAATGAGCAGATAAAACTAAGTCTACATTAAACTCATCGAAGATAGGCATAAATAATACGCCCTCATCATCAAAACCTACATCGCGACTTGCACCTGGTCGGTCAAAGGCATATCGGAATGGATCTCGATGCATGAGAACTACTATCCACTTTTTAGTATTTGCAGCTAAATCTTGGCGTAGCCATTGAACTTGTACATCGTATAGATCAGGATGATGTGTATCATGATTGTCCTCATGATTACTTTCATATAACATCGTATCTAATACAACGTAATGTACATCACCGAAGTCATAGGAATAATAACGACGATTAAAGGTTTCATTCCCATTAGGTGGTACTGCAAAATAATTCAAATACGCATGAGGCTCACGCATTTTCCAATCTAATGTATACATCTCATGGTTGCCTAAAGTCGTTGCTAACGGCACATTAGCACTCAATGGTCTAATGGAATTTAACCAAGTGCGCCATTGATAGGCCTGCTCCCCATTATCTACGAGATCGCCCATGCTAATATACAAGGCTGTATTCGGATTGCGTTTTGCTGAATCTTTTACAATTCGTTCCCACTCAGAGTAATCACCAGACTGCGAATCTGGATAGATAAGGACATCATATTCTTTAGCGCCTGCAGTTTCCAATGAATACCAATCACTGCGACGATCATTACTATAACCAACACGATATTCATATTTTGTATTAGGCGTTAGACCTGTCAATGTAGCCTCATGAATATAGGTAGTGCTACCGTCATCGGTAAAAGCTTTATCCGTTGCCCCTATCGTTTGAGTATTTTCAGAACCTGCCAGGCGATACTCTATTACCGCATCAGCTTCGCTACTATTTGATTGCCACATTATGGTACGGCTCGTACTATTATCTTGAGCCACGATTTGCCGAATATAACGGCTTTCAGAGTCAAGTAAGGGCTTAATCTCTTGCCCACTCACTACAGCGGCGGTCCTAGCTATTCGACTTTGTATAGCCTCTTTATATGCATAGCCGCCTATAGATACACCTACTAAGACAGCAATAGCTAATATAGATGTAATTAATCTTTTTTTATTCATATAGTCCTAATATTATTTTTCGTAAAATTGTTTCATTTGAGTGTAACCATTAACGATGACTTCGATTTCGCCCGTTCTAGGATGGAAGATAAGGCCATGAATAGGCACGTCTTTTGGAATCAAAGGATTCATGCGCAATTCGTCCACTGTATCCTCTACATTTTCCGCTGGATGTATAAAACCATCAGCCCAACGTTCCATTTCTTTTTTTACCATGTGAATAGCCTCAGGTGCGATGCCTCGACTTAACATTTTTTGCGTTAAGTTCTCAGCTGTAGTTTTAGCCATACCACATTCATGGTGACCAATGATAAAGATTTCGTTAACACCAAGTTCATAGATACAGACTAACAAACTACGTACAACTCCATCAAAAGGACCTGTAATACAGTTACCAGCAGTCTTAACGATTTTTGCTTCACCGCGTCCAATATCCATGGAATCTTCTAAGAAATTTACGAGGCGCGTATCCATGCATGTAACGATAGCCATCTCACGACTAGGCATCTTACTACACTTTGTATCGATATCTACATAACCTGTATTTTGATCTTCTACGTATTCTCTATTATGGGCTAAAATATTATCTAATAAACTCATAATACCTCCTATAGTAAAAGACCTTGGCACACAACCAAGGTCTCTATATCAATAATGGTCGACATAAGTATTATATCATATCGAGTTGTACACGTTCTAAATCGCCACAACAGCTCTATTACAATATAGTAAAAGTATATGTAAAGCATACAAAAAATACTTAGATTACATTTAGATTTCACATATTATCTATCAGGTGTAGATAACGCTTCAATAGCAACGCTACCACCGCGTACTACCTCAATACGATTTACAAACATGTCTTTAAATAGGGCTATCATATCATTATTTTTAGATACGGTCTTTACGCATTGTACGAGTACAGACTTGCGATTGTAATCTACAACTAATAAATCAAAGGTTTGAGCAATGCGGAAGATTTCTTGTTTATCGGCTTCCTTACAACTATTAACCTTAATAAATAGTAACTCTTTTTTTGTAATCGCCATATCTGTAAAGTCGATAACCTTAATAACCTCTACGCTTCGATTTAGTTGCTTAATAATTTGTTCATACGTCAAATCATCACAAGTAAGATCGATCGTCATACGAGACATGGTAGGGTCTTCTGTTTCTCCTACCGTTAATGTATCTAGGTTATAGTTTTTACCAGCAAAGAGGCCGGAAATTTTAGCTAGTACACCGATTTGGTTTTCTACATACGCTGAAATACAGCGTTTTTTCATTTGTACTTCCATAGCCCCTCCTATTTTTTATCCTTTAACAACATATCACTTAAAGACTTACCTGCTGGTACCATTGGTAATACATTGAGCTCCGTTGGAATGATGAACTCCAGTAAGGTTGGACCATTTTTGAAAGTATCCGCCAATTGGAACCCTTTTTCTATGTCCTCTACCTTAGTAATACGCATGGCTTTTGCACCATAAGCTTCTGCTAATTTTACAAAGTCCGGTACATATTCAAACTCATCATTATCAATCACATCACGCGTTACAAGGGCGCTTTCATCCATCATCAAATTCGTACAAGCATACCGTTTATCGTAGAATAATTGTTGCCATTGACGCACATTACCAAGGAAACCATTATTTAAGATAATCAGTGTCACAGGCAAACGATAGTGCATAGCAGTAGCAAACTCTTGGATATTCATTTGCACGCCACCATCACCACAGATGGCAAACACGCGCTTATCTGGATTTCCCATTTGCGCACCTAGTGCAGCAGGGAAACCATAACCCATGGTACCTAGTCCACCGGACGTCAACATTTGATATTGCCCTTTTACCTCAAGGAACTGAGTAGTCCACAATTGATTTTGACCTACATCGGTTGTAACAATAAGACGTTCATAGTGATTGTTGATGTAATCAATAACAGTTTGAGGTGTTAGCCCCTCTTCATCAGCTTGAGTAACAGGGTGTTCCTTCTTAAGTTGCTGCAATTGAGTAGGCCAATCACCAAGATCGTGAGGTTCAATATATTCTAAGATTTTCTCAATAGCCAATTTAGCATCTGCTACGATTGGAATATCGACCTTAATATTCTTAGAAATGGACGCCGCATCTACATCGATATGGATGATCTTGATATTACGAGCAAACGTACTTAGTTTTCCCGTAATACGGTCATTAAAACGGGTCCCAATGGAAATCATTACATCACAATCGGTGAGTGCCACATTTGGTGCATAGCCACCGTGAATCCCTACATTGCCGAGGTATAGCGGATGACGTGTATCTACCGCACCTTTCCCCATCAAGGTCGTTACAACAGGAATTCCCGTTTTTTCAACTAATTCCATCATAAGCTGGTTAGCACCACTAATGCTAACGCCACCACCTAATAGGAACAATGGTCGTTTAGCCTTAGAAATGATAGAGCAAGCCTTTTTAACTTGACCTACGTGAACAGCCATATTCGGTTTATAACCGCGAATATTGACCTCTGTAGGATATTCGTCTGACCCCATCGCCTTTTGAATATTTTTAGGAATATCCACAACCACAGGACCTGGACGACCTGTGCGAGCGATGTAAAAAGCTTCTTTCAAAATGCGCCCTAAGTCTTTACGATCACGCACAGTGACAGCATATTTACAAATATTGCGGACGATACCAACTGTATCCACCTCTTGGAAGGCATCATTGCCCATGAGGCTTAAATCAACTTGGCCTGTAATACAAACGAGGGGCACACTATCTGCATAAGCTGTTGCAATACCAGTCACAAGATTGGTAGCACCAGGTCCAGAGGTTACCATGCACACCCCTACTTTACCAGTACTGCGGGCATATCCATCTGCAGCATGAGCCAATGCTTGCTCATGACGAGGCAAGATAACCTTTACCTGATCTTGTTTATACAATTCATCCATGATGTCGATGGTTGCGGCCCCAGGATAGTTAAATAAAAACTCTACCTGCTCCTCTTGAAGGGCTTTTACCAAATACTGTGCGCCTGAAATCATAGGTCTCTCCTTATCTATGTAATACATGCATATTGCATTCTCAATATTCTCGTTAGATATATCTAAAAAATTGAATATCTCATATAGA
>CAMUQE010000051.1 GCA_947096075.1 Veillonella parvula
CGATACAAATGATACAGAAGGTAAGCAGGCTGTTATGGCAGATGTTTTCCCATATATTGCAAATATAGATAGTCAAACACAGAGAGATGATGCTTTAAAAACATTGGCATTGCCATTATGGCTTGATAATAGTACTATTTTTAGATACTTTAGAGATTATGTGAAAAAAGGACAAATTGAATTAGTGGATACGGCATCGACACCTTTACCAACACAGGATTTACCAAGAGGAGATGCGGAAAAATTATTGCCCTTAGCTTTCACAGATGGCGAAGTATTACAACATATGATGAGCTATTTGCCATTAGAGGACTTTGAAAAAATTGAATATCGAGGTATAATAGAAAAGCTATTCACTTTGTATAAGTCCGAAGGTCGTCTAGATGAAACTGCAATTCAATCTGTTTTATCTTCTCAAGAATACGATATTTACTCTAGGTTGGTCGTTATGAGTGACGATGAATATAAGGTACAAGTGCCTGCATTAATCCGCAAGATAAGGCTCCATTCATTGCGTGAACAGTATAAAGCGCATTCGATTATGGCGGATCAATTAAAACGAGCAGGAGATTCGACGTTTATTAGCGAATTACATAAGTGTCAAGAAATACAGAATTTAATTAGAGAATGGTCTAAGTAAATCATTAATGGTTAAAAAGGAGAGCGCTGTGGCTAAGAAAGTACAAAAAAGTCAAATAGAGGAGATTGTTGAGCAACTTCTTGAAAAAGGCCGTAAGAGCGGTGTGTTGACACAATCCGAGATTTCAGATGCTCTTCATGAGCAGACGGAAATTACTGCGGAACAATTAGATGATATTTATACGACTTTGGGTAAACTGAATGTTGAGATTGTGGCAGATATCGATGCAGATGATACAGATAGTCATACAATTGAAACAGATGAAGATGAAGACGAAGTTTCTAGTGAGAAGAAAATTTCTATCGATTTAAGTGTTGATTCTGGTGTTAATATCGATGACCCTGTACGAATGTACCTAAAAGAAATTGGTCGCGTACCATTGCTTTCAGCTGACGAAGAAATCGTATTAGCTAAGCAAATCGAAGCTGGTGCACAAGAGGATGCTACATATAAGGATATTCAACTTAGCAAAAAGGCTAAGAAAAAATTGGTAGATGCTAACTTGCGACTAGTTGTAAGTATTGCGAAACGTTATGTAGGTCGCGGTATGTTGTTCTTGGATTTAATCCAAGAAGGTAACTTAGGTCTAATCAAAGCGGTAGATAAATTCGACTATACTAAGGGTTATAAATTTTCTACATATGCTACTTGGTGGATTCGTCAAGCGATTACGCGTGCTATTGCAGACCAAGCTCGTACGATTCGTATTCCTGTACATATGGTAGAAACAATTAATAAATTGATTCGTATTTCTAGGCAATTGTTGCAAGACAAAGGTCGCGAGCCATTGCCAGAAGAAATTGCTGAAGGTATGGGAATTACTGTAGAGCGGGTGCGTGAAATTCAGAAAATTGCCCAAGAGCCAGTATCCTTGGAAACTCCGATTGGTGAAGAGGAAGATTCCCATTTAGGGGACTTCATCGAGGACCAAGATGCAATTGCTCCAGACGATGCAGCTAGCTATATTTTATTGCAAGAGCAGATTGAAGATGTATTTACATGTTTAACTGATCGTGAGCAACAAGTATTGATTTTACGTTTTGGTTTGAAGGATGGTAAGCCTCGTACATTGGAAGAAGTTGGTCAACATTTCAATGTTACACGTGAACGTATTCGTCAGATTGAAGGTAAAGCGCTTACTAAATTGCGCAATCGCGGTAAACGTGAAAAAATCAAAGACTTCTTATAATATTTTAAAACTCTTAAGGGTTGTAATGCAGTGTTGTATAGCACTGTATTACAACCCTTTTGTGTTATAATAAAAAATGGTAATATCTTACAATAAAAGCATTTTATGATAAGACTTATGTAGTAGAGAAGGGTCTCATGTAATAGCGATAAGTCTTATGTAATAGATATAAGTTGAAAGCTTATGTAATAGATAGGAGATATAATGTTTACAGTTACTAAACGGTTAGAGGTGAGTGCATCTCATCAATTACAACTAGATTATCCGAGTAAATGTCAAAATCTTCATGGGCATAACTGGATTATTACAGTTCATGCTCGTTCTGAAGAGTTAGATCATAACGGGATGGTCATCGACTTTACGATTATTAAAGAAAAAATTCATGGTCGCTTGGATCATCGCCATATCAACGATGTACTAGGCGACATTAATCCCACTGCGGAGAATATGGCGAAATGGATTGCTGATGAATTGGGCCCAAAATGCTTTAAAGTAGAGGTTCAAGAATCTGAAGGGAACACAGCTATTTATGAACGTGATTGAGATTTTTTCCTCCATTGATGGGGAAGGTAGTCGGCAAGGATTACTGACTACATTTTTACGCCTCTATGATTGCAATATTCGCTGTTCCTATTGTGATACGACTTATAGTTATGGCATTGATAGTGTTTTTACAGAGATGACTGCAGCTAAGGTGGCGAATGTTATTGAAAGTTTAGGTAATCATCGAATCACTATTACTGGTGGGGAGCCCTTATTGCAAGAAGCAGCTGTAGTAGAGCTAATCGATGAGCTAAATCGTCGAAACGTTCAAACAATGCAGGATAATACATCAGGTCAAATTGGTTCAACTTGTATCAATGGTGCAGATAAATTTGATAAACGAGAGATGCTTAATAATAGCCTTTATGATTTCAATATTGAAACAAATGGCACGATTGTACCGAGCTTTCAGAGAGAGAATGTGTGGTTTACCTATGATTATAAAACACCGTCCTCTTTAGCCGAAGAGTCTATGAATGTAGATATATTCAAGGCGGCTACAGAACGAGATCTCATCAAGTTTGTCGTTGGCTCCCCAGAAGATTTGGATTGTATGCGTTGCATAATTGAACAATATCCTACAGCGGCTCAAATATATGTATCGCCTGTATGGGGACAGATTGAGGCGGCATCGATTATCGATTATATGAAAGAATATAATTTGCAAAATGTACGATTTCAATTGCAAATTCATAAATTTGTCTGGGATCCAGATGCAAAGGGTGTATAGTATTGTTAGGATGTGTAGTGTCAGTATCTTTTCTAATGCATAGTATGATATGAGGTCTGATGGAATCTTGATATAAAGGGGTAAATATGGATACAAAAAAAATAGAATCGCTTATATATCAGTTGTTAGAAGCACTAGGTGAGGATCCTAATCGGGATGGTTTGTTAGAAACACCGAAACGGGTGGCTCAAATGATGGAAGAGGTATATGAAGGCATTCAGTATACAAATGCTGAAATTGCAGAAATGTATGGTAAAACCTTCGCTGTAGATACAAATCAAATGGTAGTAGTAAAGGATATTACTTGCTTCTCTCAATGTGAACATCATATGGCCTTGATGTATGATATGAGTATCAGTATTGGGTATATACCAAAAGGTCGTGTCATAGGTTTATCTAAGATTCCTCGTATAGCTGAAATGTGTTGCAAGCGTTTACAACTACAAGAAAAAATTGGTGAAGATATTGCGGAAGTAATTTTTTTAGCGACAGGGTCTGATGATGTTATTGTGCACATTATATCGTCCCACAGCTGCATGAGTGCAAGAGGCATTAAATCTACAGATAGCCAAACGACTACACTAACTACTAAAGGCGTATTTAACGAAGATCATATGATTCACCGTTTTATGCTAATGAAACAGTCTTAAGATTTGAGTTGCCTTGACTAAATGATAGTCTATTCGGTATAATTAATAAGCTAGAAACTAACTGAGGGCCTATAGCTCAGGGGTAGAGCAACCGGCTCATAACCGGTCGGTCCCTGGTTCGATCCCAGGTGGGCCCACCATTATGTTGATATCTACCGTCCTTGAGATTTCAAGGGCGGTTATTTTTATATGTAACTCATTTTGAGGCAACATAATAGAGATTATTTTAGAATAGTATTGTGTCTATAGATATATAAACGAGAATAAATAAGTAAGAAAATAATCAAGAATTAGTAATTAAGAATAAATAATTAGTGATAGTAGAGGAAGTTATGGAACCTAGACCTATGATGGACCGCCTAGAAGCGGTATTCTCAATCGTACCAAAGGCGCGAGCCATTGCAGATATTGGCACCGATCACGGCTATTTAGCAGTAGAGCTCATCAATCGTCAACGCGCTGAATATGTCATTGCCGGGGATGTGCATAAAGGCCCATTAGAATCTGCAAGAGCATATGTTGAGTCTTGTGGATTAGTCTCCAAAGTAGATTGTCGCTTAGGGGACGGACTTAAAGTGACCAAGCAGGGCGAGTTGAATGGTGCCATCTGTTGCGGTATGGGTGGCTTCTTAATGCGAGATATTATAGATGCAGGTCCAGAACTATTAGAGTTCTATGTGTTGCAGCCACAGAATGGGCAAAAAGAATTGCGTCAATACATGGTTCAGAAGGGATATGTTATCGTTCTAGAAATCATCGTAGAAGATGCTGGTAAGCTCTATACAGCGTTTTTAGCAGTACGCAATGATTGTGTAGAAGCTTATACAGGTATGACTGAATATGTAGATGTTTATCAAACGTTACCGGAAGATTCCCTGTTGTGGTCTGTAGGGGCTTTATTGGAACAAGACAGACCACCACTTTGGATGAAATATATAGAGTATTTAATATATCAACGACAATGTGCCTTGGAGGATATGACAGAGAAATTAAGTCATATTGATAAATATCAGGATTTAGAGCAGGAAGTTAATTTTCTTCGGAATCTTTTATAGAATAGAGAGGAAGTGATTTTATGACGATGGTTCAACAAATTATTAATGTAATGGAACAACTAGCACCGCGCTCTTATGCAGAGTCTTGGGATAATGTAGGTTTAATGGTGGGCGATCGGAATGCAGTTGTTACAGGTGTAGTGACTACGTTAGACGTAACAGAAGAGACCGTAGAATATGCTATTGAACAGAATTGTAATCTAATTATTAGTCATCACCCATTGATTTTTAAAGGTTTGAAACAATTATCCTACGATACAGTACAAGGGCGCATAATCAATCGCTTGATTCAACATAAGATTGCCGTATATAGTGCTCATACGAATCTTGATATTGCACCAGGCGGTCTCAATGATATGTTGGCGAAACAATTGGGCCTCACAGATATTAAGGGCTTTATTAAAACTGGTGAAGAGGCGCTCTATAAGTTGACCACCTTTGTACCTGAAAGCTCGGCTGATGCGGTTCGTTTGGCGATGGGCGATGCAGGGGCAGGCCGAATTGGTAATTACGAGTATTGCAGTTTCAGTATCCATGGTGAAGGGCGCTTTGTTGGCAATGAAGATTCTCATCCTGTCATTGGAACAGCTGGTGCGTTGACAGTGGCTCCTGAGGTACAAGTAAATGCTATAGTCGATGGTACGCATTTTAGCGAAGTCGTAGCGGCTATGAAATCAGCTCATCCGTATGAAGAGGTGGCTTATGAGGTTTTAAATATAGTTGAGCCTACCAGTTCAACTCAATATCTAGGACGTGTAGGGCGTTTGCCAAATGCATTAAACTTAGATTCTTTCCGTGAATGGGTACAAGAGGCATTGCCTGATGCTAATATTCGCTTTGCCGGTATTGCGCCAGAAACAATTCAATCCATTGCGCTATGCTCCGGAGCAGGTGCTGAATTTATTAAGGATGCTGCTAGATTACATGTAGATGCCTATATCACAGGTGATGTGAAGTATCATGAGGCGCAAATGGCTAAGGAGTTGGGTTTGCTCGTAGTTGATGCGGGTCATTTTGGAACTGAGTCTATAGTGGCGCGTGGTTTGTGTGACTATTTAATCTCTGTAGGATTTACTGTTCCTGTGAAAGCTTTTACAGAACAAAATGATTTCTTCTTTGTGTAATGATGCATTTTCTTGCAACAAATTGTTAGCTATGATAAACTGAATTGAAGCAAGTATGAAAGACGATTGCGAGTCTATAAGACTCGAGGAAAGTCCGAGCTCCATAGGGCAGGATGCCAGATAACGTCTGGCGAGGGTAACCTTAGGGAAAGTGCCATAGAAAAGGAAACCGCCACGTAAGTGGTAAGGGTGGAAAGGTGAGGTAAGAGCTCACCAGCAGTCTGGTAACAGGCTGGCTCGGTAAACCCCATCCGGAGCAAGACCGAATAGGGAAGGGTTAAGGGTGGTCCCGCCTACCTTCCGGGTTGTGTCGCTCGAGCGTGCAGGCGACTGTACGCCTAGAAAGATAATCGTCACTGCGCAAGTGGAACAGAACTCGGCTTATTGATTGCTTGCTTCTATATTTAACATATAATTGATAGTATATAAGATTGTAGATCTTTGTTAGGAGAACTTCATGGCAATTACAGCAATTACTAGTGTACAAGAATTTGATGAGAAAGTGCTTGGCGCTAAAGGTTTAGCTATTGTTGATTTTTGGGCTGGTTGGTGCGAACCTTGTACCGTTATGCGTCCAGAGATTGAAGATGTAGCAGAGCGTTTAAAAGGTCAAGTAGAATTCTTTAGTGTTGATGCAGAAGATAAAAATCTTCGCGGTATTTTGTTAAAAGAAGATGTTGATGGTATTCCATCTTTAGTATTCTTCCGAGATGGCAAAATGCTTGATTCCCTTGTGGGCTATAAAAAAGCGGATGTGCTTGAGTCCCTAATCAAGGAAGTTATCTAATTTATTGATAACTATTAATTCGTAATAAATAAAATAAGGCTGTATATAAGAAAAATAAATTTCTTGTATACAGTTTTTTTTGCTTAAATTTTATAGTTTTCACAAATATTAAGTGATATAATAAAATAGTAAAAATATGATTGTTATCATAGCAGTTGAACTTCGTCAAACAGATAGAGTGAGCTTATAAAAATGATTTCTATCATAATCGTTGTAGTTTATTAAGTAATATCCATATATTGCGCAAAGTTGTTGTAAGGAGGCTATATTCCATGAAGAATCGTATAAATAGTTTGTGGACACTCTTCCAAGAGCGCCGTTTGAGTCGACGCACATTTATGAAATCCTGTGTAGCACTCACCGCTATTTTAGGCCTACCACCAACGATGTTAGACACCGTTGTTAAGGCTGCTGAAACAACTGAATTGCCTACGGTAATTTGGCTACATGGTCATGAATGTACTGGTTGTAGTGAATCTTTCATTCGTTCATCCTCTCCATTCACATCTGATGTTATTTTGAACATGATTTCTCTTGAATATGATGATACTTTGTCTGCTGCCTCTGGTGCACCATTAGAGGAACATCTAGAAAAAATCATCAAAGAAAAAGCTGGTAAATACATCTTGGCCGTTGAAGGTGGTGTGCCACTTGACGAAGATGGTGTTTACTGCACTGTAGGTGGTCGCACATTTAAACAATCTTTGTTAGAAGCGGCTAAAGGTGCTGCAGCAATCATCGAATATGGTTCTTGTGCTTCTTGGGGCGGTATCCAAGCGGCTAAACCAAATCCAACAAATACAGTATCTGTATCTTCTGTTGTATCTGGTAAACCAATTATTAAAGTTCCTGGCTGTCCTCCGATTCCAGAGGTTATGACTGGTGTAGTAATGCACTATGCATTATTCGGTCAAATTCCGCCTCTTGATGCACAAGGTCGTCCTAAACAATTTTATGGCAATCGTATTCACGATACATGCTACCGTCGTGCCTTCTTTGACTCTGGTTTATTCGTTGAAAAATTCGACGATGATGCATCCAAATCTGGTTGGTGCTTGTACAAAGTAGGTTGTCGTGGACCTCAAACATATAATTCTTGTGGTAACTTGCGTTGGTGGAATGGTTTATCCTATCCAATTCAATCCGGTCACGGCTGTATTGGTTGCTCTGAAAAGGGCTTCTGGGATAATGACGTATTCTATAAACGCTTACCTGACATTCCATTAGCAAATACCATTACAACTGCTGATACAATTGGTACTGTAGCTGCTGTTGGCGCTACTACAGCGGTTATTGCGCATGGTGCTGCAACCCTTATTCGCAATAAATATCTTGATATTCAAGAGGAAAAACGCTTGAAAGAACAAGGTTTATGGGATGAAACGAAGCATAATAATGGAGGAGGTCACTAATGAAACGCGTAGTAGTAGATCCGATTTCCCGTATTGAAGGTCATTTACGGGTAGAAATAAAAGTTGATGAAGCGAGTGGTAAGGTAGAGGACGCATTGTCTTCTGGTACTGCTTGGCGTGGTATCGAGCTCGTTGCAAAAAACCGTGACCCTCGTGATTTATGGGCCTTTGTACAACGTATTTGTGGCGTATGTACAACAACACATGCGTTAGCATCTTTACGTGCTGTAGAGGATGCATTAGGAATTACGATTCCTAAGAATGCGAACTATATCCGCAATATTATGCATAGCTCTTTAGATGTACATGACCATATCGTGCATTTCTATCACTTACATGCTCTTGACTGGGTTAGCCCTGTAGCAGCGCTTAGTGCAGATCCTGCGAAGACAGCTCAATTACAAAATGAAATTTTAACAACCTATAATGTAGGTGGCTTGGCACCAGCTGAAACGGCATCTAAAGACTCTGCATACCCTAAAGAGTTCCCTAAAGCGACTACTGCATATTTTGCAGCGATACAACAAAAGGTTAAGAAGATTGTTGAATCTGGTCAGCTGGGCATTTTCGCTGCTCAATGGTGGGATCATCCTGATTATAATTTGTTGCCACCAGAGGTTCATTTGATGGCCGTATCCCATTACTTGAATATTCTTGATCGTCAACGTGATATCGTAATTCCTCACGTTGTATTTGGTGGTAAAAACCCTCACCCGCATTATGTTGTAGGTGGTATGCCATGTTCCATTTCTATGAATGATATGAATGCGCCTATCAATACAGCACGTCTTGCTGCGGTAGAAGAATCTATTGCATTAGCCAAAGATTTGGTAGATAACTTCTATTTGCCAGATCTTTTAGCAATTGGCAAGATGTACGTAGAAAAAGGCATGATTGATGGCGGTGGCCTTGCGAAAAAACGGGTTATGTCTTATGGTGACTATCCTGATGATACTTATACAGGTACTTCCAATGGTGATTACCATAAAAAATGTATCGTTCGCTCTAATGGTGTAGTAGAGAACTTTGCATTAGGTGTAGATAAAGCTACATTTATCCCATTGGAAGGTAAGGACTTCATGGATCCTCAATACCTTAGTGAAGAGGTTGACCATTCTTGGTTCACATACCCAGATGGTACGAAAACACTTCATCCTATTGATGGTGTTACAGATCCTAAATTCACAGGTCCTAAATCTGGTACAAAAGAAAAATGGGAATTCCTTGATGAAGATAAAAAATACTCTTGGATTAAATCTCCAACTTTCAAAGGTAAAGCTGCAGAGGTTGGTCCATTAGCTAAATATATCGTTGTATATACAAAAGTTAAACAAGGTATTATTAAAGAACCTACTTGGGCAGAAGCTATGATTGTTCGTCAAATCGATACAGTATCCCAAGTATTAGGCGTACCTGCACATGTATGGATGACAACTATGGTAGGTCGTACAGCATGTCGTGGTCTTGACGCACAAGTGGCGGCAAATATTAGCCAATACTTCTTTAATAAACTTGTATCCAATATCAAAAATGGTGATACTGCAGTAGCAGATATGACTAAGTTTGAACCAAATACATGGGAAAAAGATGCAAAAGGCGTTGGCCTTGTAGATGCTCCTCGTGGTGGTTTGGGCCACTGGATCCACATCAAAGATGGTCGCTCTGCAAACTATCAATGTATTGTACCGTCTACATGGAATGCATGTCCTAAGACTGCAGCTAATGAACATGGTGCGTACGAAGATGCCATGATTGATACAAAAGTAAAAATTGCAGATAAACCACTTGAGATTTTGAAGGTTATTCACTCCTTCGACCCATGTCTTGCATGTGCAACCCATTTATACAATAAAAAAGGCGAAAAAATCGTTTCCGTCAATACTGATGCATTGTGTAAATAAAGGGTGGTGGGCTTATGTTAATACATACTGACAAAAAGGCGTACGTCGTATTTAGCTTATGGCTGCGCATCTTCCACTGGACTATGGTACTTAGCGTAACAGCTTTATTCTGGACGGGTCTATATATTGGTGACCCAGGTTTTGCTGCCATAACAGGCAATCCGGAGCCAACCTTTGCAATTGATGGTTGGTTCTCCATGGAAACTATGCGCCGAATTCATTTTGGTGCGGGCGCAATTTTAACATTCTCCTTTATTTTCCGTATTGCCGCAGGTTTCTTTAACCGTGGTGATAGATTATTACCTAAATTCCGTCAAAAGCGATATTGGTATGGTCTTAAAGAAACTACATTACACTATTTGATGATTCCTCAAAAACATGAACATCATTGGATTCGTAACTCCTTGGCGAGAACTGCGTATTTAATGGTGTATATCATGTTCTTCTTTGAAATCGTTACAGGTGCTACCATGTACTCCATGATAGATCCGAATGGCTTCTTAGGTACTCTTTTGTCTCCTTTAGTGGGCCTATTTGGTGGGGAATATAATATTCATATAATCCATCATTACATTGCATGGGGCTTTTTATTCTTCACTATTGTTCATGTGTACATGGCATTCCGAGAAGACGTTATGGAGGAATCTGGTGAGGTATCAGCTATGGTTTCTGGCATGAAATACTATGCTCACGATCCAATCGATATTGAGGACCTCAACGGTAAACGCAGTCGTGGTGAACGTATTGATAAACCATCCTTCACTACGTATCGACCAAGCAATCCTGACGATCCTAAAGAAAGAGAATTAAAGAATGATGACTGATACAAGTACTGAATTCATCAGTGGCTTGGAACAATACGCGGACTCTGAGGGTCCGCGTATTGATTTAAGTAGCCTTTATGATGATGGAAATAATGAAATTGTTCTACTTGGAGTGGGGAATATATTACTTACCGATGAAGGGCTTGGTGTACATGTTGTAAAAGACATAAAAGAGTCCTTTACTTTCACACCTGCCATTACCATTATTGATGGGGGCACCATGGGGATGGAATTACTGACCTATATGAGAGGTATGAAGAAAATTCTTCTCGTAGATGCAATTAATGGAGGGGAACCGCCTGGAACAGTTTATGAGTTCCCTCATAAAGAGTTAGAGCAATATTTTACTGAGCATATTTCGGTACATGAAGTAGGTATGCAAGATATTTTACGTATCCGTGCCATTCAAGAGGAGCCTCTAGAGGATGCTGTAGTCATTGGTGTAGAGCCAGAATCCCTTGAGATAGGGTTTGAACCAAGCGAGGTTGTTCAACGGGCTTTACCAGAGGTAAAAGACCGTGTCCTTAATGTACTTCGACAATGGGGCGTACAAGTAGAACCGAAATTATAAGTAGTAAAATACTACTCATGAGATACTAGTGATGTAAATCAAATTAGGAAATTCTACTATAGGATAGTAGTAATGGAATTTTAATATTATTCATATTGTAGTCTTTATATAGGAGTATATATGATTGAAAATTACAACAATGTAGGGGCTGTATTAAATGAATTGCGTTTAGCTCTTAAAAACTTGCGTGAGACTGGTGAGACTTATTCTATTTATATTGAAAAAACAGGCCTTACTGAGGAAGAACAAGTGGAAGTATTAGAAACCCTTGGACGTGGACATATTACAATTAGTTTTAATGAAACTGATCAACCTGTAGAGTGGTATGAATCTCAATTCTCAGGGATTTGGATTGGTACTTTTAAAAATGGTCGCGATGATTCAATTTTACATACCGTAGAGGTTGCTAAGTATCCAGTTGTGGCTGGTGCCTATATAGAAGATATGGAAATGGCTGAGGAAGATCTACAATCTTGGATTGATGCTGCGGGACTATAGCAAAAGAGACCCTAGGAAGGGTCTCTTTTTATGTGGACTTGATTCGAGTTATCGTTAAACATATGAAATAATATTATTATAGGAAGCCTCTTAAAATTTTGAATATTTCATTAATAATAAGACGATATAGATAAAATTGTGGGGTTGAACTAATAAAACTATTGATTTTTATATGAAAATAAAATGAAATCAAGCTCTTTTGGGATGTTTTAAGTTAAAAACGTATTTATAATTTTGATTAATAATCTATAAAATTAGCAATAATCGATATTCCTTAATATGTTGGTAAAATA
>CAMUQE010000052.1 GCA_947096075.1 Veillonella parvula
TAACATTCTATATATAATATCTTATCAAAACCCATTTTAACTTGTTAAATACTTCTTTACCCAATTTTTACCTTAAAATATCTATAGTTCTAAAGAAGTATATCTTTTTTACCCATATATGATACAAAGCAAGTGCTATCACCATAACCAATGCAGTGAACATATATAAATACTGATAGCCCCACGCACTAGCTAATACTGCAAGTATAACCGATCCAGCACCGACACTTATATCTAAGGCTAGAAAATAAGTTGCTGTTGATACACCCGCACGCTCAATAGGAGCTGATTGTATAGCTAACGCTTGGAATGCAGGTTGTGCTGCACCATAGCCTAACCCCAACAATGGAGCAATGAATAGAATAGCTAATGGTGCTATAACTAATTCCAATGCAAATAAGCCTAATATAAATAATCCTAATCCTGTATAGATAATAATTTTTGAACCATATCGAGCATATATTTTTCCTACTATAGGCCGACTAATAATAATCATCAACGCAAAAATAGCAAAGAAAGCACTTCCCCATATTCCTGCCCCCATGCTATTAAGTTCTATAGGTATAAAAACTAAAACACCAGAGTAAGTAAAACCAATAAATAAGCCCATTAAAGCCCAAGGTAAACTTTTATTTTCTATAAACTGGGAAATATGCCAACCTTTATATTTTGATTGTTTAGGTAATTCTAACTCCTTTGATAGGGAAATAATATTGCTTAAGACCATAGCCAATCCAGTCATAATCGTTAAAAAAATATATAATGCCATACTACCGTATGACGATAAAGCATATAGACCGATAGCAGGTCCTAAAACCATCGCTATATTTGAAAAGATAGCAAACATATTAACCCCATCAGCTTTTCGATTAGGAGGTAATACTAATACTGCTAAAGTAGCCATCACAGTTGTTCCAAGGGCAAACACAACACCATGTAACCCACGTAGTACAAAAACAGCCTCTAAGGAGGTAGTAAAATTAAATAATCCCATAATAATGAAAAACAAGGCTGTTGATATTAATAGAACAATACGCTTATTAAAACCATCTATTAATCGTCCTGCAAAAATCCTACATAAAATTGTACCAATTTGAAAATATGTCATCGCTAAGCCCGCATCAAGATCGCTGCCACTCAGTTCAGACGTGATTACAATTGGCAATGCCGCTACGAGAACATATTGAGTCATATATAAAATACCACTACTAATACCATAATTAGTAAAAGCAAGGCTCCATAATCTATTTGAATCCATATTTGTATTTCCTTTTATATCGTGTCACCTAGCCATTTTACGCCTCTATCTTATCGGATTCAAGAACAAGCCTCTTTAAATTTTGTATAGTTAAAAATGAATATTATCTGTAATATACCTATACCGTTTTACATAATAAAAGATGGCAAAATAAAAGAACCTCTCTAAAAATAAATCAAGAGAGGTTCTTGTACTTTAATCATTAACACAATAATAATTTATAACTTATTATTGATTACGTACGTCATTTTTATTGCGGCTCTTCCACATAACCCACAAGGATGTAGCTACACAGATAGAGGAGTACGCACCACTAGCAAAACCGATAATCATACAAAGAGCAAAGTTCTTAGTCGTATCCCCACCAAATAAGAAGAGGGATACACAAGCAAACATAACTGTCGCCAATGTATAGAAACTACGGTGAATACTTTGTGTAATTGATGCATTTGCAAGATCTGCAAATGTATCAGAACGCTTATGAGTATGCGTATTTTCACGAACACGGTCGAAAATAACGACGGATTCGTTCATAGAGTAACCTACAACAGTAAGAATAGCTGCCAAGAAGGATGCATCAATTTCCAATTGGAAGTAAGAGAATACACCAAGCACCATAATCAAGTCATGGAAGATAGCAATCAATGCAGAGAAAGCTACCTTATACTCAAAGCGATAAGAAATGTAAATCGCCAATGCCACGAAAGCAATAAGCAGATTCATTAAGGCATGTTCTGTTACTTCAGAACCGATAACGGCACCTACTGTTTCAATACGCTTAACCGTGTTTTGTCCTACAGATTTAGTTAAAGACTCAACAACAGCAGCACTTTCACTAGATTCAAGATTGCGAGTACGGATCATTACATCCTTACCAGATGTATCACCTGTAGTATCCCCAGAAAGCTGAATTTGTGCATTTTCAAGATTGTATTCTTTTAAAACGTCACGAACTTGGCTAACTTCTACAGGATTTTCAAATACTACCTCAACAATAGTACCACCAGTATAGTCAATACCAAAGTTAAAGCCTTTCATAAACATCGACACTAAGCTAATGATTACGAGAACGGAGGAAATAGTAAACCACCAACGATGATGTTTAATTACGTCTAATGTCATTTACGTTTACCTCCTTTCAATACTTTTGGTGCAAATGCGTCAGCACTTGTGCTAGGAGAAATATTCGCACCAAACCAGAATGGATGGTTCGTAAAGTTACATTCAATTAACATGCGCAATAAGAAGCGGCTCACGATAATAGCTGTAAACATACTTACTACAACGCCGACACCTAAACTGATAGCAAAGCCCTTTACAGGACCAGAGCCTAAAACAGTTAAGATACCAGCTGTGATAATAACGGATACATTCGCATCTGTAATCGTTGCCAACGCACGGCTAAAGCCTGCCTCCATAGACACGCGCATAGATTTACCAGAGAATACCTCTTCTTTGAAACGTTCAAAGATAAGGATGTTCGCATCTACCGCCACGCCCATGGACAAGATAATACCCGCGATACCAGGCAATGTCATAGTCGCATTAAAGCCCTTGCCCAACACGAGTAATAAGAGCATAACATATACAAGTAACGCTATATTAGCTACGATGCCAGAAAAACGATATAAAATAACCAAGAAAATCATGATCATTGCAATACCGGCACTGAAGGCTACAACAGATTTATCCTTGGAGTCTTGCCCCAAAGAAGGACCTACTGTACGCACTTCCAATACATTAATTTTAACAGGCAATGCACCGGAACGTAATAAAATAGCCAAATCTTTAGCTTCTTCTAAACTTTGACTACCAGAGATAGTGGCTTTACCACCTGTAATTGCTTGTTGTACTACAGGATTAGTTAATTCTTTACCATCCAATGTAATGGCAATACGACGACCAATATTTTTAGATGTTAAATCAGCAAATTTCTTAGCCCCTTCATCGCTTAATTCAATAGCAACGAGTGGTTGTTTATTTTGACCTAACTCTTCTTTCGCATCTTTTAAATCATCACCAGTCATAACGGTTTGACCTTGGTCGTTTTTAAATTCCAAGACCGCTGTTTTACCGATACGTTTAATCGCTTCGTCAGGATCTTTTACACCTGGCAATTCAATGATAATACGACGAGCACCTTCACGTTGTACCAATGGCTCGGATAGACCCATTTCATTAATACGACGCTCTAAGATTTGCTTCGCCCGTTCTACTGCATCATTGTCCGCTTTACCAGTCGCAGAATCTTCTGCTTCTAATACGATATGCGTACCACCTTGTAAATCAAGGCCTTGTTTCAAAGAACCTGCTAAAGGTTGAATACAATACGCAAAGGTACCAATGATGACAGCAATGACTACTAAAAACTTGATAATAGCTTTACCGTTCAAAATAGTTGCTCCCTTCTACTATAAACAATGTATAACGCCTTGCTCCGTCACGATTTTACTCATCCGTTGGTCTAGCTCATCCATCGGGATTAGTGTATCCCATAATTGTACTGCCCAACATACGCCCATAAATATACTTGGTGAAAGTTCCTTGAGAAATCGATCATAATACCCATTCCCCATTCCCATGCGACCACCTTGACGGTCAAAGCCAGCACCAGGCACTAAAATCAAATCCAAGTCATGTGGATCAATAATCTCATATGGCTCAGAGGGAATGCGTATATTTAACACACCCCGAGTGATAGATTCTAGAGACTTAAGACGAACTGCAATCATAGTCGTCTTATCAGTACATACTGGAACATATACGGATTTACCATGTTCTAAAGCATGACGAATCACATCGTCTAAATCGGCCTCTTTGGGCATCGCCAAATAGGCCATAATGTTTTTTGCCGATGTATACTCAGGACTATTGACGATTTGATTCGTCAACATCGGCGTCCATCGGCTACAATCAGCAACGGATAAAGCAGCGCGCTGGGACTTACACGCCTTGCGCACTGCTTCCTTTGTATTCATTATTTTTCTTCCTTGCTTTTCTTTGAAAGTACGTTAGCAACTGCTGTACGAGAAAAGGTTAACTCAACCTTTTCAGATACTTGTACCTTAACTTTTTCGTCATCAAGTTCAACAATTTCACCATAAATACCGCCAATAGTAACGATTTTTTGGCCTTTTTTCAAGCTACCTAACAAATTAGCGCGCTCTTTTTGTTGTTTCTTTTGTGGACGCCACAATAAGAAGTAAAAGATTACTACCATTAGCAAAATAGGCCAGCTGGTTTGCAAGATTTGTTGAATATCTCCCATGTTATCCTCCTAGATTAATAAATATGTATTTCTTTTCTAGTATAGCCACCTAAAATAAATTTGACTAGACTTAATTACTATTTTTTAAAGCTATCCCAGAATTGCATTCTAAATTGCGGGAACCGATCTTCTAAGATAGCTTGTCTCATTTGACGCATAAACTCTAACAAGAAGTAGAGATTATGATACGTTACAAGACGTAATGCTAAAATTTCTTCCGCCTTATACAAATGACGAATATAAGCGCGAGAATAATTTTTACATGTATAACATTGGCAACCTTCTTCTAACGGACCCCAATCATGAGCAAACTGAGTATTTCGAATATTAAGGCGACCATTCCAAGTCATGGCCATCCCATTACGAGCAACACGAGTAGGATATACACAGTCAAACATATCGATGCCACGTGCTACGCCCTCTACAAGACAGTCTGCAGTACCAACACCCATCAAATAACGAGCTTTATTTGTCGGTAATAATGGAGTCGTATATTCGAGGATTTCATTCATTAAATCGTGAGGCTCCCCTACGGATAAACCACCGATACTATACCCTTCAAAATCCATAGCTACTAGCTCTTCTGCACTTTGTTTACGCAAATCTTTGTACATGCCACCTTGAACGATACCAAACATACCTTGATAGTCATGAGCCTTACGAGCTTCTTGGCAACGATGAGCCCAACGAGTTGTGCGCGCCGTAGAGCGCTTAGCATAGTCATGGTCAGCTGGATAAGGAATACATTCATCAAAGGCCATCGCAATATCAGAACCTAATTGCTCTTGTACCTTTGTTGCCACCTCCGGAGATAAGAACTGTTTAGACCCATCAATATGGGATCTAAATGTTACACCCTCCTCAGTAATTTTACGCATATCCCCTAAACTAAATACTTGGAAACCACCACTATCAGTAAGAATAGCTTGATCCCAATTCATGAATTTATGTAAGCCCCCAGCTTCTTCCACAAGTTCTGGGCCTGGACGGAGAAATAAATGGTAGGTATTGCTCAAAATAACTTGAGAACCCATAGTCTTTAATTCTTCTGGTGTCATGGTTTTTACCGTAGCTTGTGTACCTACTGGCATAAACATAGGTGTTTGGAAGGTACCGTGTGGCGTGTGCAGTAAACCTGCCCGTGCCCCCGTATGAGGACATGTCTTTTGTAATTCATAAGTAATACTCGCCATGGTCCCTCCTAACGAATAAACATAGCATCGCCGAAGCTAAAAAAACGATACCGTTCTTTAACAGCCTCTTCATAGGCCGCCAAACAATGTTCGCGACCTGCCAATGCGCTAATTAACATTAACAATGTAGATTGAGGCAAGTGGAAATTCGTTACCAATGCATCAATCATCTTAAATTTGTAGCCAGGATAGATAAAGATTTGTGTGGTCCCACTAATCCCTTGTAGTACTCCTTCATCATTAGTAGCAGATTCAAGGGTACGCACTGATGTAGTACCTACGGCAATGATGCGAGATCCTTTTTTCTTGGCCGCATTGATTCTATCTGCTGTATCTTGAGATACAACGAAGAATTCGCTATGCATTTCGTGATTTTCAATAGTCTCGGCTGATACAGGTCTAAAGGTACCAAGACCAACGTGTAAGGTTACAAACTCAAGCTCTACGCCTTTAGCTTTAATTTTTTCTAATAGCTCAGGTGTAAAGTGAAGTCCTGCAGTTGGCGCCGCAGCAGATCCTTTCTCCTTAGCATATACCGTTTGATAACGATCTTTATCTTCTAACTTTTCATGAATATATGGAGGCAATGGCATTTCCCCAATCTCTTGAATGATATCATCAAATACACCATTGCAAGTGAACTCAATGATACGACCTCCAAATTCAGTCTTGTCTATAATAGTCCCACTTAGGCGGTCATCAAACTCAACAACTTGGCCAATAGGACATTTTTTACCAGGTTTAACAAGGCATTCCCAACGGTTTTCACCACATGGTGTGAGTAGTAGTACCTCCACTTTGCCACCAGAGCCTTGCCGATGACCAAATAATCTCGCAGGGATAACCTTCGTATTATTAAATACAAGTACATCACCTTCGTAGAGTTCTTCAAGCAAATCGTAAAAATGCTCTTTATGACTCACTTCACCAGTTACCTTATCCAAGGTTAAAAGCCGTGCTGTATCACGAGGCTCTACGGGATGTTGAGCAATCAGTTCCTCTGGCAATTCATAATCAAAATCTGTAACTTTCATCGTTATCCTTATTAATACATTTTCTTCAATGTAATGCCACTATAGTAGTGACGTAAAATAGTTTGGTAATAATTTGTATCTCCAGGGTTAGCACGCTTTGCCATTTCTGCAGCGCCCCATTGAGACATACCAAGACCATGTCCCCAACCGTGGCCTTTAATATAGACAGTATCATTCTTGCCAGTAAAACTATGATATGCCTTACCCGTGCCTTTAGCAGGATTATGATTTACGTAGAAATCAAATAGTGTAGATTTTAAACCTAAAATGCTACGCAATGCATCACCATCTACAGTAGTCTTTCCAGAGGTGCCTATGAAAGTTGCACTTTTGATGCGACCAGATACACCACGGTCAGATGTTTGTTGCCCTGGTTTACCAAGAGGAGTCAATTGAATGCTCTTCAATTTACCTACCCCTTTACTTGCCGCGTTAAGCTTGCTTTCAAGAGCTTGACGAGAGGTAGTAACAGTCCAGTTCGATGTAGATGTACCAGTACTAAAGTCTTTTACCCCTTTCAAATAAGGCACATCACTACCCCAAACATTTACGCTATCCTCTGTATAACCACCGCCATCGGAATGGAATAAAGCATTAATAGGACGTTGGTCATAAAGCATAACTACGCCTTTAGTTTTATTTACCGCATTTGTGGTAGCTTGAGATTCGCCACTTACACCACTATAAACTTGATAATCCGTGGAATTACTTACATCATAAAGCTTTCCTTTGTTTTGTTCCATCGTATGAAGAGCATAGGTACGAGCTGCTACAGCTTGTGCCTCTAATGCGGCAGCAGGCCAAGACGGCACTACCTCTTGAGGGACAACACCATACAAGTAATCCTCAAGTGGCACAGAGTTAATGACCATCATGGTTCCATTATTGGCACGTAATGTGAGTCCACCACGATAACCTTTACCTTCGAACAAGAATGGTGCATCACTACTTGCAGGCTTCAGTGTAACCACACTATCAATAGCCTTTCCATTTACAGCAATCTTCCCGCCGCGAACGCCAATAGATGTACCACGATTAGCACTGATTGTGCTAACTTGACCATTACCGCTGTTCAACACAACCATGTTAGCTGTAGATGTAACAGTAGCATCAGAACTACGATTACCTAGAAGAACACGTACATTTGGCATGTTTTCTTTTCGTTCTGTGGCAGGCGTCACTACGGAGCCCACTTTGTTGCGAGTAATAACTGCTGTATTGGCTTGAATGCTATTCACATCCGTTGTTTTTACTACCTTTTTAGTAGCAGTTTTTTCGGTAGCTCTTTTTTGTGCTACAGGCTTATCACCAGTAACTGCAGGTTTAGCAGCTGGCTTTGCAGTAGCAGAAGCCGCAGGTTTTGTAGCCGTTGTAGCTTTACCTGTAGTAGCTGATTTCGTAGCTGTTGCATTAGTACTAGATTTCGCAATACTAGTTGATTTTGTTGCACTAACTGATTTAGCCATCGTTTCCGGCTTTGTAGCTGTAGCAGGCTTTACTACATTAACCGGTTTTGCACTAGGTTTAACCACCGTAGATGTAGCAGTTGACTTAGAAACCGTTTTAGTTGTTACGACCGGCTTTGCAACTGGTTTTGTAGCAAGTGGACGATAACTAGATTTCTTCGTCGTATTTACTTTCGATACAGTTGTATTAGATACTGTTGATTTTGGCGTTGGCTTTTTCGTTACCACTGCACTTTTATTTTGCAGCGTCGCTCCATGTGCTACAGAAGCACCACCAATGTTTACACCTAAAAATAAAGTGGCCATTATCATCAATTGTAATCGTTTCGTTTTCATTGTTATTTCCCTGTCTGTGAAATACCTAAATGCTCATAGGCCAATTTAGTAGCCACCCTCCCACGCGGTGTCCGTCCTAAAAATCCTAATTGCATCAAATATGGTTCATACACATCTTCGATGGTATCTCTCTCTTCGCTGATGGCCGCCGCAATGGTATCAATCCCTACAGGGCCGCCATCATATTTTTCAATAATACATTCCAACACACGTCGATCGATTCGATCAAGTCCCATTTTGTCTACATATAAACGTTGTAATGCTTCATCTGCAATTTCTTGAGTGATAACCCCATCACCAATGACTTGTGCAAAATCGCGTACCCGTTTAAGCAGACGGTTTGCGATACGCGGTGTTCCTCGTGAACGACGTGCAATTTCGCTTGCCCCAGTCGACACAATACCAATATTAAGAATTTCTGCGGCTCGAGTCACAATAAATTCTAGCTCTGGTTGTTTATAATATTCCAACCGATTAATAATACCAAATCGGTCCCGTAACGGTGCCGCCAAAGCACCCGCTCGAGTAGTGGCACCTACCAAAGTAAATTTTGGCAAGTCAATGCGTACAGTTCGAGCACTTGGTCCCTTACCGATGATAATATCAATAGCATAGTCCTCCATGGCAGAGTACAACACTTCCTCTACGCTACGGGACAAGCGATGAATCTCATCGATAAATAATACATCATGATCATCTAAATTTGTTAAAATCGCAGCCAAATCACCAGACTTTTCAATAGCAGGACCAGAAGTTATGCGAAAATTAACATCCAATTCATTCGCAATAATCCCTGCTAATGTAGTCTTACCAAGACCTGGAGGCCCATAGAGCAAAACGTGATCCAATGCTTCACCACGTTGCTTTGCAGCCTGAATATACACATTTAGATTGCCTTTAGCCTCTTCTTGCCCTACATACTCATTAAAGAACTTAGGTCGAAGGCTATATTGCCATATATCCTCTTCGTGCTCGCCATTGCCGACAAGGCGTACTTCTTCATTCATCCTTATCGTCCTTTCCCAAGCTCAATCAAGCTGACTTTAATCAACTCAGATACATCGCGCTTACCATCATCTAAAGACTCAACAATATCAGCCACATCTCGCTCGGAGTATCCTAATGATACGAGAGCTTCAATAGCCTCCCCTGCAGCACCACTAGCAGTGACACCAATAGGCTGAATAGCCGCAGGTGATTCTGAAGAAATATGTGTCATCTTAGCAATCTTATCCTTCAGTTCTAAAACAAGTCGCTCCGCAGACTTCTTACCAATGCCAGGTAACTTAGTTAATTGTTGCACCTGTCCATTGATAACCGCTAATTTAAAAGCCTCTGGTGTCATGCCTGACAAAATGCCAAGCCCCACCTTAGGACCGATACCGGAAACAGAAATGAGCAGTATAAACAACTCATATTCCTCTTCCGTCCAAAAGCCGTAGAGTTGCATCGCATCTTCTCGTACATTAAGATACGTGAATAGCGTCACCTCACGACCTTCTATCAATTGTTGACGCGTAGTGGTCGGCACATATACGTGATACCCTACGCCATGTACATCTACATAACAAGACTCTTTAAAGAGATGTGTTACGATGCCCCGTACATACCCTATCATTATACCAACCTCTTCAATCTATCATTATGAGAACTATGAGCCGTACAGATAGCAACTGCCAATGCATCTGCTGTATCATCAGGCTTGATTTTCTCACGAATCCCCAAAATATTCATCGTCATATAAATGACCTGATTCTTATCAGCCTTGCCATAACCAGTGACCGCTTGCTTGATTTGTAGCGGCGTATATTCATAGAGTGGAATACGCTGTTGCTCGGCGGCCAATAATATGACACCTCGTGCTTGCCCAACCTTAATGGCTGTCGTTACATTGCGGTTAAAGAATAATTCCTCTACTCCAAACTTATCTGGCTTGTATTCCTCTAAAAGATCGCTAAGATCATTGAATAGAATTTCCAATCGCTGCGAATCAGTTAATTCCTTAGGAGTTGTAATAGCCCCATAGGCTACTGATGTTAGTTTGCTGCCCTTCACATCAATAATGCCGTATCCGCATATAGCCGTGCCTGGGTCAATTCCTATAATGCGCACCCCAACCCCCTTAGTTTAAAAATGAGATAAGCTATCGCCTACCTCCATTACATAATCTATTTTATTATAGCACAATATCACATCGAAATTCATGAATTCCCGTATAATTAATATAAGAAATCTATTACTTTTCTTAACTTTTACATAACTTTCCAATTTAATTCATCAATAGAAAAGGAGCACCCATAGAGTGCCCCTGTTTATTTATTCTTCATCGTCTGGCAAAATACCGTTGTGATATACGTTTTGTACATCATCAAGATCATCCAATACGTCGAGCATTTTCTGCATTTTTACAGCATCATCACCAGCTAACTCAATCGTTGTATCTGGAACCATTGTAATTTTAGCTACTACAGTTTCGATACCCGCATCAGCAAGCGCTGCTTCTACAGCATCAAAATCCTCTGGTGTTGTATAAATTTCAAACACATCATCTTCAGACTTAAGATCTTCTGCACCAGCTTCGAGAGCGAGCATTGTTACTTCGTCTTCATCATGACCCTCTTTATCGATAACGAATACGCCTTTAGATTTGAACATCCAGCCTACACAGCCGCTTTCACCAAGATTACCACCTTGTTTAGAGAATGCATGGCGCACGTCTGCAGCAGCACGGTTACGATTGTCGGTCATCACCTCAACGGTAACGGCAACGCCTGCAGGACCATAACCTTCGTATACGATTTCCTCGTATGCATTCATGTCCGTAGCACCGATGCCTTTATCGATAGCACGTTGAATATTATCCTTAGGTATATTATTTTCACGAGCTTTTTGCAAAGCCAATTTCAAACGCATATTACCAGTTGGATCTGCACCACCCATGCGTGCTGCAACGGTAATTTCACGACCGATTTTTGTAGCCAATTTAGCTTTTAATGCATCGGTTTTACCTTTTTTATGTTTAATATTTGCCCATTTAGAATGTCCTGACATAGACGCCTCCTATTTATTCCACCATGCTTCGCCCCGCAGCCGATCTAAGATGATTGATACGGCACTACGCACGGATAAATGATTGTATTCACCATGGCCATATATAGGTTCTAAAATATAGTCAAAGCTTTCCATCGTTTCTTTTGTCATACCATAACCGGTACCAAATAATACTAACACAGGGCGCCCCTCATTTTCAAGATGTTCACGCATCCGTGCATAGGAAATCGTATTATCGTAAGTACGAGCATCTGTTGTAGCTACAATAGGTTTTATACCTTCTATGTCTTCAATTGTTCGCACCGCTACCGCAATTGAATTTACCAATTCCACGCCGGTGAAAGCATCCTTGCGATCTGGATTGTAAGTAGAGCCAAATCCAGATTTCCAATGTTCCATGATAGTACGCACCAACTCACGCTGCGCAGGTATATTGTGAATCACAAAATATTTAGACACATCATAGGTAATAGACGCTCGTGCAATATCATGTA
>CAMUQE010000053.1 GCA_947096075.1 Veillonella parvula
TATGTTCAATCATTTTGATTGATTACCTATCATTGTTCAGTTTTCAAAGATCTGTTACGTTAGTTCTACGCCTAACGACTTGTATAGTATATCAATCTAACCTTAAATCGTCAACCTCTTTTCCAAAGATTTTTCAACCGATTTTCGATTAAATTTTATACTCACAATCATAACCAAAATCTCTAAAAATAGAGATAGAAAACTCACAAACCGAAGTTTGTGAGTTTTAATTTGGTGACTCACCCGCGACTCGAACGCGGGACACCCTGATTAAAAGTCAGGTGCTCTGCCAACTGAGCTAGTGAGTCATGTTGGCAGGGGTGGCTGGGATCGAACCAGCGCATAACGGAGTCAAAGTCCGTTGCCTTACCACTTGGCGACACCCCTACAGTGATTACGATGTGTAGGTTATGGGGTGAGTAGTGGGGATCGAACCCACGCGTAACGGAGCCACAATCCGCCGTGTTAACCGCTTCACCATACCCACCACCTTGTAGGTATCGAAGACATTGTCTTCGTAACAAAGAGAATTATATCTTTTCTAGAGATTTGTGTCAACACCTTTTTCTCAATTTCATTAATTTTTACAAACGAAACTTTTAATTGTGTCATCTCTAATATAAGCCCTTTAATCCTCATATAAATAAGGAAGCACTATCGGAAACTTTCGTTTCACAAACAGCGCTTCCCCATTATACATATTATTTACTTACTTGGCAAATAATTTTTTACAAAATTTGGCAATGCAAAGGCAGCTTTTTGAATGTCTGCATTATAGTACTTTGTTTCAAAGTTTTGTTCTCGGTTTGGAATCCATGTTAGAGGATCAAATGTTTTAGACCCCAAGGTAAAACAATGCATCCCTGCAGGATAGATTGGAATGAAAGCTGTATATAAGCGCGCAATTGGAAAATGGCTATTAACATAACCAAATACTTTTTCCACTAATGGTTGGTGTAACATCGGAGATTCTGTTTGTTGTACAAACAAGCCATCAGCTTTCAAAGCTTTTAATGTATTCTTATAAAATTCTTCTGTAAACAAGCCTTCACCAGGACCGATTGGATCGGAACAGTCTACTATAATTACATCATAATAATCTTCTGCTTCTGCCATGAACCCAATACCATCGCCAATTTTTACAGTTAATTTTGGATGGTTTTCAATCATAGCTTTAGCAATAGTTGGTAAATATTGTTTTGCCAACTCTACTACCTTGCCATCAATTTCAACCATTGTTACTTCTTTTACACAGTCGTGACGTACACATTCTCTAGCTACGCCACCATCACCGCCACCGATGATCAATACTCGTTCAGGATTTGGATGTAAGAATAATGGAACATGACTCATCATTTCATGGTAGATGAACTCTTCACGTTCAGATGTTTGAAATACACCATCTAATGCGAGCATTGTACCATACTCTTTAGATTTAAATACTTCAATTTTTTGGAACTCAGATTCACCTGAATATAATACTTCTTCCGCTTCAGCGCTTAGACGCAAATGAGGTGTTTGTTCCTCAGTAACCCATTGACTCATGTAGTACCTCCTACTATTTATACTACAATACGCACCGCAGATCACTGCGATGCGTATGTATATTATTACTTTAATCGCCCTGTTACTTACTCTTTGCGACTAATGTAACAGAATCCACCACCTAAAATAGTGTCTTTCATCCAATTCGCCAAAGAGAAATCACGAATTTCACCTTCATCAAAGATGCCACAACGGATATCATCGCCGTCCATAAACATCCTGTGAATCGGAACCCAATGCCAGGTATAGAGCGCCTTCTCTTTTCCTTTATGACGATTCAAAAATGCTACAGGCACATCCTGTGCCAATGCATCATGTATAAACTGAGCTGCAGCCTCCACCTCTACGCGTGATGCACAGAAAGGTGATACATTTAGCATATGCACATCATAAGACAATCCTTCGTCCTCTAACAAACGTATAAGTCCTCGTTCCATCCATTGCGTTTTATAAACACCGCCACCAAAACGTGGTTTTACATATTTCCAAACTAAGTTCATTCGTTCTAACGCAAGGCTTTGGTCGGATGTGGTTTCTAGATCTAATAAGCCATCCCTAAATAGCGAATAGCCCAATACTTGTGATGCCGATGTAGGACCACAACCAGACAAGCGTTGCCACTCATCAGTGAACCACTCTTGGTCATACCCATATGATGTTTTACCATTTACATCGATATATAGCCATTCTGGATGTTTAATAGATACTTCATTCATGAGATTAACCTTCGATTACTTCTACAGTTTCCATGATAGCACCTTGTTGGATACCATCAACTACATCCATACCTTCAATGACTTTACCAAATACGGTATGTACACCATCTAAATGAGGTTGTGGTTCGTATACAATAAAGAATTGACTACCACCAGTATTAGGGCCACGGTGAGCCATAGACAAGGCACCACGCTCATGTTTATGAGGATTGCCAACTAGTTCGTCTTTAATTGTATAGCCAGGGCCGCCTGTACCATTACCATTAGGGCAGCCACCTTGTGCTACGAAACCAGGGATTACACGGTGGAAACGAAGACCATTGTAAAAGCCTTTATTAATTAAGTCTACAAAGTTTTGCACTGTTCCAGGTGCTTCTTTATCAAATAATTCAATTATAATATCGCCGCCGTCAGCCATATGGATTTTTGCTTTTTTCATTGTTCAGGTACCTCCAAAATTGTACGCAATACATGTGCTACTAATATAAAACCTGCCACTGGGGGCACAAAACTACATGTTCCAGGACTTGTCGCTTCGCCGCGGAATTGTGGTTTTGTCGGTTTTTCTGTAGAAAATAAAACTAATTGTTTTTTAATTCCCCGTTTTTTGAGTTCCCGACGCATAACGCGTGCCAAAGGACATGTATGAGACTTATTGATATCAGCAATCATAAGTTTTTCTGGGTAAAAGCGATTACCGCCGCCCATACAAGAAATAACGGGGATACTTTCACGTTGACAAATCTCAATGATATTAAGTTTCGCCGTTACCATATCAATGGCATCGATAACATAATCAACGTTCAAGCTTTGAATAAATCCAGGATAGATTTCCTCAGTATACATAATATCATGGATTTCTATCACCACATCAGGATTAATGGAAAGAGCTCGCGCCTTTGCCACCTCTACCTTACGTGCCCCAATCGTATCATGAGTCGTAATCATTTGGCGGTTCAAATTGCTAGGCGCTACGGAGTCACCATCAATAATGACGATGCGCCCCACACCAGCTCGCACTAACGCCTCAAGGGCACCACCACCTACGCCACCGACACCAAAGAGTGCAATAGACGTGTCCTTTAATGTTTGGATTTTATTGGGACCAACCAACCACTCTAAACGAGTTAACATATATTCCATTAATATTTCCCCGTCGGAATGATTTCGGTCCAATATCCATCTGGATCCGCTATGAAATAAATGCCCATATCAGCATTTTCATAAGCAACAACGCCCATTTCTTTATGCTTTTTAAGAGCCGCTTCATAGTCATCTACATAGAATGCTAAGTGGAATTCATTATCCCCTAAATTATAAGGGCGATCCCAGTCACGCAACCATGTAAGTTCTAATTCATGTGCTGTATAAGGACTTTTTAAATATACGAGAGTGAAAGCACCGCTTGGGTCTTCCAAACGACGAGACTCCTCGAGCAATAACGCCTCTTTATAGAATGCTAGACTTTCATCAAGGTCTTTAACATTTATATTATTATGAGCAAACGAAAACTTCATAGAACCCCCTTCGTAAATACAGGATGTTTTTGTAGGAATTCTCCTCTTTTTATAGTAACACATTTGGCAAATCTATATCTAGTTAATGATATCTAGTTAATAACAAATTTTGCCGTACTACCATCGTCACCGCGAATAACTTCTAAATGAGCAGGTATGCGCAATTTTAACTCAGGTACATGGGAAATCATACCGATAAGGCGCCCAGAAGATTGCAATTGTACCAATGTTTCCATAGCTAGTTCCAATGTATCTGGGTCAAGCGTGCCAAAGCCTTCATCGATGAACATCGTATCCATATGGATACCACCAGCATAGCTTTGAATAACATCCGCTAATCCCAAGGCAAGCGCCATAGAGGCCAGAAATGTTTCGCCACCCGACAAGGTATTTGCCGGTCTAGATTGCCCCGTGAAAGCATCCATAACTGCCAAATCAAGGCCTTGCTTGCCACGACCACCACCTGTATAGTCAGATCTTTCCAAGGAATATCTGTTGCGACTCATCTTCTGAAGTCGTAAATTGGCTGCATATACGACCTCATCTAAGATAGCCCCCAATACATAACGCTCAAAGGTAACATTTTTAAAGCCTTGCTCCCCACCATTAGCGAGATCATTTAATCGACTTAAGAACTTCACCTTTTCACGAGCCTCGCCCATAGCAGTTTCAAGTTCTTCTAATGAGTTGAGCGTAGTTTCAATATGATTTGTTTCTTTATCCCATGCCGCTAGATTACCTACTAGTGTATCTCGATGCGCTACTGCTGTAGCATAGATTTCATCGGAAACAGTCTCACTTGGCTTAACAACAGTTTCTGTGGTCTTTAACGCCGCATCATATACAGCTTGTGCTTTATTAAAGGCTTCATCCAAAGCATGCAGCTGTGTTCTATAGATCTCTATCTCTTTAATCTCACGTAAAGACTCTACAAAATCATTCTCTGTTAAAGAAATGGATTGTAATGACTTTGTATAATTCTTATACATCAAAATAAGATTTTTTGTTTCTTCTTTTACTTGAGAGGACAAAGTTTCTAAGCGTCCGCGTTTGGCATTCAATTGTTCTCGAGCAGTATCTAAATTAGTTTTGCTAACTTTCACCTGCTCATCGTAGAGTGTAATATCACTATCCAATGACTCTAGCTGTTTTTGCCATGCATCTATATCCGCGGTTGGTAAGGTTTTAGATAGAGCATCAATATTAGCTTGTACTGAGCTAATGCGAATCTCCAAGTCGTGTAGATTTTTAAGTAATTCATTATGGGCAAGCTCTAAAGTTGCCAACTTATCTCTAGCTACTTTTAACTTGTGCTCATTGTCAGCTATAGTGTTACTTAACAATTCAGACTTATCACGTAAAACTATGAGTTGATCCATTTTAGCTAATAAATCTTGTTGAACAGATATAGCGCTCTCCTCAGAAAAAGCGTCCATAGATAACTTTAGCGTAGAAACTTGCGCGGCTACTTGCTTAGTTAACTCATCAAGACGAGTAACTAAGGTTTTCTGTTGTCCCACTTCGCTAGCTTGCTTTTGCAGTGCCACGTCACGGGTTTTGCGAGCCTCTTCAATTTCATCCTTAGTCGGATACATCTCCGGCTTAGCAGCTAACCGTGGATGATCTGTAGAGCCACAAACCGGACAAGGCTCATTATCTACAACTAAATGAACTAGCTCAAAGGCACGTCCTTCTTGCATTAGATGCTCTAATCGTTCAAGATGTACCTTTGCAACCTGCAAGGTTTCATCTAAAGACGCTAACGTTTGACCTTTATCGTCGATTTCTTTTTGTACCTTATTAATTTCTTCTAGCAATTCAGAATATCTATATAAATCATTTAGTTGCCCTTGAATAACAGTAGTATTCTCTAAAAATTTATTATTATCTTGTAACTGTTTACGCAAAGCTTCTAAGTCGTTTTCTAAAGTCTTTACAAGCTTCCGTTGTTTAGCTAAGGCATCTTCGCTTTTTTTACTATCTAATTCTTCTAAATTACTCTGTAATGTGGACAATTCCTTTTTCAATACATCTAATTCATTAAACTTCTCTGCTTGTTGTTGAAATTGAGCCAAAGTAGTTCTTTTATCTTGTATACTTTCAGCTCGACCTTCTAAGTCACTGTATAAGTCTAAACATTTAGCCTCATGTTGAGTTGCTAGTTCTACATGTTCTTTCGCATCTGAAAGGGCCTGTTCTAAAGTTTTTAATATAGCTTGTTTCTCAATATATTGTTTATATAATTCATGAGTTGGTGCCAAAGAGTTAAGGAACTGAACCTTTTCGCTTAGATTTACACGCTCAGTTTCCCTTGCTTTCACCATGTCAAGTTTCGAAGTAGCCTCAGCAAGAGATTGTTGAGCCTGATTATATAAAGACCATTGATTTCGGAGCACATTAAACTGTTCTACCACGGTTACTGCCTCATCTCGTTCTACCGCGAGAGCATCTCGATGTGGGCCCCGATTTGCTAGTAACTCACGCACATGCTCAATGGTTACCATTGGAGTCGCTCCATCATGAGGGATAGACTGCATAAATGCAGTTTGCTTAGTTAGATTTTCTTCAATACCTGCCTTTGCTTCATCATAAGCAGCCTTCAGTGCTTCTTGTAATTTTCGATATAGCTCCGTTCTAAAAAGTGTATGTAGTAATTCCTCACGTTCACTCGTAGAGGCCACTAGCAACTTTCGGAATTCCCCTTGAGGTAATAGCACAACTTGTAAGAACTGATCCTTACGAAATCCTATAATTTGCTGAATAGTATCGCGAATGGCGACAGCAGAGGTAGCAATGACCTTCCACTCACCATCTTTCTTCTCATATACAGTAGCGCTAGCATTCTGCTCACGCATCCCTGTACCACGTTTCTTTGCTACCATCTGTTTCGGTAATCGTTCAACACGATATTGTGCATTGCCAATAGCAAAGGAGAAATCGACACGAGTCATACGATGAGGTTCTGCAAAGTCACTGCGAATAGCATCTGTTTTGCGTACTTCTCCACTCGGCTCACCATACAAGGCATACACTATGGCATCTAAGATTGATGTTTTCCCTGCCCCCGTAGGACCAGCAATGAGAAACATGGAATGGTCTTGAAGCTCATTAAAATCTAAAGTGACCGAATCACGATACGGACCAAAGGCTTCTATAGTTAATGATATAGGCTTCATTTAGTCCTCCTTAAGAATTCGGTCCCATACAGAGTTGATATATTGCTGTTCTTTCTCTGTTAAAGGTTCCTTCCACACAGTTTCTGCAAACTGATTAAATAGATCCCGTTCATTTAATTCTTTGAAAATTGCCTCACCCATATCTGCTATAGGCCCTGCCACGCGACCAACTAGATCAATGGTCATACAACGATGATATACCTGGCGCAGTTTAGCCATTCCATCCATAATCGGCATCGTATCAAGTAAACGGGCTTGTACATAATCATCCCTATGTTTAGCCTGCAATGCTTTATCATTTAACAGGTCTTCAAAATATCCTTCCAAAATGACTACGTCTCGCTTCGCCTCTACAGGAATCGTGTTAATATCTACGTTCCCCTTTGTATCCATATCAATGATGGTAAAAGACTTCTTCTGCATATGTTCATCAAAGGAATATTTTAATGGGGATCCACTATAGCGAATATGATCAGCTCCCATTCGCTGAGGCCCATGCAAATGTCCCAAGGCAGTATAGTGAAAGTCTTTAAAGACTTGAGGATTTACCTGTTCACTACCACCTACAGACAAGGTACGCTCTGAGCCCCCTACTTCACCGCCCATAACAAAAGCATGGCTAATGGCGATACTGCGCATCCCCTTAGGCACTTGTTTATACAAGTAGTCGCTCCAAGCCTGATACATTTGGTCATAATTATGCAGATTCAAAGCGCTTTCGCAATTTTGTTCATAACACTGTGTTACTATGTCAGCAATTTCAGTATCGGTAGATTCTGCATTAGTAGCCTCTACATCAGCAAATAAAGAGCCTTCTATAATATCTTGAAATGACTTCTTTGATTTAGACCGTTTTGACTTGGCTTTAGTCTTAGTTTCTACACTCTCCAGATTTTGAACAGTTGCTAAAACAGTATTAGCAGAACTTAGACCCAAAGCCGCCCCTATGCGCCGAGGTTCACTAAAAGGCATAGGACAAATTGCCACCATGCCATCTGTCCCTTCAAATTCAAAAGGCTTCAACGCGTGATGAGGAGAGCCCCAAATATGGATACCCGATTGCCCCAACATAGAGCGCCCCACTTCAAGCCGTTCCGCCCCATCATGATTACCGCTCACCACAAAGAGAGGCACCTTGTAGTCTATAGCGAGACGAGTGATGATGGAGTCCCACAATTCGATAGCTTCAATGGGTGGCACCGCTCTATCAAAAATATCCCCTGCGAGCAATATGCCATCGATATTTTCATCTTTCAAAATATTAAAAAACTGATGTTCCAACACATGAGCTTGGTCCTCTGTTAAGTACTGGCCATAAAAAATACGCCCTAAATGCCAATCGGCAGTATGTAAAAAACGCATTTTGTCCCCCTTTCCAGTTCTCCCTATACCTTACACAATGTATGAATTCAAATGCCAAAACAAGCTGTTAGTCCCATAAGTTTATAGAAGTTCAATAACGTTATATGGCTTTAATAGCTTTAATAGTTTTAACAACTTTATATGTTTGCAATAACTAGTATAGCATCAAGTATTCTACATATTTATTATATAACTAAATTAACATCTGTGATTTAATTATTTATTCTCTACGATAGAGCGTAGCATAGCAATTTCCTTTGCGTATCCGTCTAATTCATTTGGCGTTTCCAAGTAGAATGGCAGGTTTGTCAATTTAGGATGTGTTACAACGCGAGCAATAGCATCGATACCAATATGCCCTTCCCCAATTTTTTCATGACGATCTTTATGGGCCCCCATAGGATTTTTAGAGTCGTTCAAATGAATGGCTTTCAAACGATCAAGACCTACAATTCGCTCGAATTCGTCAATAACGCCATCAAGATTGTTTACGATATCATAACCACCTTCGTGAATATGGCAAGTATCAACGCACACACCCATGTACTCTTTTAGCTTTACACCATCGATTATGCGCCCAATCTCTTCAAAACGGGAACCAATTTCTGTGCCCTTACCAGCCATTACTTCCAAGAGAACTGTTGTCTTCATACCTGGAAATAAAATTTCATTCAAGCACTCTACAATGTATTCAATACCTTGATCTACACCTTGTTTAACATGGCTACCAGGGTGAAAGTTATACATTTGACCTGGCAAATATTCCATACGCTCTAAATCTTCCATCATAGATTGCTTCGCAAAAGCGCGTAAATCCTCTTTGGCGGCACATGGGTTATAGGTATACGGTGCATGGGCTAACAAGGTACCAAAGTTGTGCTCTTTCATATATGCACTAAGGTTATTCATATCCTCAACATCGAGAGCTCGCATGCTACCACCGCGAGGGTTGCGAGTAAAGTATTGGAACGTATTGCCCCCAATTTTAGTCGCTTCCTTGCCCATATGTAAATAACCTTTGCTAATTGATAAGTGACTGCCTATTACAAACATAATACTCCTCTATATATGACTATACGATTTCTACAATTTTATAATTATAAAACGCCTAACTCTAATATCTATTGTATTATGCTTATATCTATTTATAGCTATTCTATAACACTAATAGATATAAAGTATACGATATACGATTAGATATAAGATATACGATAACTAATATAACCCCTGCCGTGAAGGAGCCCTTCAACAACAGGGGTTATCTATTAATGACTTTCTTTTTTTGCACACTCAGGGCAAACACCTTCGAAGGTAATATGTTGACCTGTGATTTGATATTCGCTACCTTGATCAGCAATCGTTTTGATAGCTTTCAAATCAATGCCCATCATATCCTCTACCTTATTGCAACGAATGCAACGGATATGGGAATGAGCTTGTGTATCCCAATCGTAATGAGCTCGCTCATCACCAACTTCTAGAATTTTAACAAGACCGATTTTTTCAAAAATCTCCATCGTCTTGTACACTGTAGCCAAGCTCATGCTTGGATGTTCTGGGCGCAACGTATGATACAACATTTCAGCGGTTGGATGATCATGATGACCACGCAAAGCATCATAAATCGCAATACGTTGTGGGGTTACTTTAAACCCCTGGCTACGCAAAATTTGTGCGATATCCATAATAATCTACCTTTCTCCACTTGGAAATCTATAAGGCATAGGCCATTATCGACCGTTTACAAGAAATAATTATTATTTATTATACCAAAATTCTCAACACTTATCAAGATAAATAGTATTAACTATTAAGTAATAAAAAATGTGGATTGCCCAGAAGCAATCCACATCCTATTAGTCTTTAAAGTAAGGTTTAAACCCTTCACTTTGATGGCGAGTTTTTTTATCTCCACGTGGACGATCAGATTTACGATCATCTCTGCGGCGGTCACCTTTACGGTCATTGCGATCACTTCTACGATCATCGCGACTGCGACGTGGGCGGTCGTCACGACGACGGTTACCATCTCTACGACGATCACCATCACGACGGCGACGATCACTACGACCACTTTCACGACGACGGCGTACACGTAATGGTTTTTCTTCTGTAATATTTACAGGAGTAGTATCTGGTTCTTTTGTTAACAATTTAAGAGCTGCCGCCAAAAGTGTTACGGAATCTGTATCATTCAACAATTCCTCAGCACTAGATTTGAAAGGCGCCAATGCTTCTAGATTATCTGTCATTTCAACGAGGCTTTCAATTGCCAAGCGTTGTTGCCCTTCAAGCACTTCCCCTAAGGAAGGTGCACGACGACGTGCAATTTTACGTTTTGTTAAACGCTCGATAGCATGTAAATGCTCCATTTCACGAGGAATAACGAACGTGAAAGCCTGCCCAGCCTTACCGGCACGACCTGTACGACCTACGCGGTGTGTGTAGCTTTCAGGATCTTGAGGCATATCATAATTATATACATGAGACACGCCAGAAATATCAAGACCACGAGCTGCCACATCTGTAGCCACGAGAATATCAATGGTACCTTCGCGGAATTGGCGAATTACGCTGTCTCGTTTTTGTTGAGACAAGTCGCCATGGATGCCTTCCGCCATGTAACCACGTTTCTTAAGACCTTCTGTCACTTCATCAACACGACGTTTTGTACGTGTAAAGATAATAGCCAGTTCAGGTGTTTGGATATCAAACAAACGGCAAAGAACATCGAATTTTTGACGGTCTTGCACTTCGATATAGTATTGTTCAATTAAGTCCATCGTAACTTGAGTCGGTTTCATGCGAATCAATGTTGGCTCTGTCAAATATGTTTCAGCTAATTGTTGGATAGCCTTAGGCATAGTTGCAGAGAACAACAATGTTTGATGGTCTTCTGGGATAGCACCCAAGATTTTATTGATATCATCAACAAAGCCCATATTTAACATTTCGTCGGCTTCGTCCAATACCACGACTTTCACATGGTCAAAGTGGATAGAACCACGATCCATATGGTCCATCAATCGGCCTGGAGTGGCAACGATGATTTGAGGGTTCTTTTTCAAGGCACGGAACTGACGATTAATATCTTGACCACCATAAATTGGTAGTGCCGTGATATTCGTGTACTGAGCCATTTTGTTAAGCTCTTCAGCTACTTGAATAGCTAATTCTCGTGTAGGGGATAAAATAACTACTTGAACGTGACGCTCATTCCCGTCTACGCGTTCCAATACAGGCAAGCCAAATGCTGCTGTCTTACCAGTACCTGTTTGAGCTTGACCGATCATGTCCTTACCGCTCATGGCAACTGGGATAGCTTCCTGTTGAATTGGCGTAGGCTCTTCAAAGCCCATATCGTTTAACGCTCTTAGAACAGGTTCGCTAATCATTAATTGTTCAAATTTTTCTAACATCTAAATGTGTTTCCTCCTATCGCGCACGAACTATGCGCATTTAGA
>CAMUQE010000054.1 GCA_947096075.1 Veillonella parvula
TAGAGGTATTTTACTTGCTATATCTACTAAGGATTACGTCCAAAAGTTCATTAGTGATAATGCTTATTTAGATGATGACTTTTTATTAGGTGTAGCATTCTTTTATGATGAGCAAAAGCTATATCGAGAGGATGGAGCTAGAGAAGATAATGAATCTCTAAATACTCTATTAGAAGAATTATTAGATTACGATAGTCTTGATGCATTCTCTTTCTTACAAGGAAATGCAAATCCAGGTCGTATTTTAGTAGATATAGCAAGTAAAATACCTCTACTTAATTACACTGCTTATGCAATGGAGCCAGATCGAATGGTTATTTTACAATTACGAGCTTTATTACTGCAAAAAATTCAAGAAGAGATGACGTTAGGGGGGATTGTTCAGCCTAAGAGTCTTGTGGAAAATAAACTATTTGATAGGATTTTGACAATGCCTATTTGGAGACCTTCAACTAAAGTTATGGAGCGATTTCCAGAAAGACCATCAATATCTGAATTAGGAATTCCAGAATCTAAGGTAAATGATGGTGAATGGCAAGAAATTCTTTTTAATTTTAGTCTTTTGGAACGAAAAGGTAAGATGGTAACTTTAGTAACAAACTCTACGCTAGCGAATAGTTTGAACAGTAATATAAGAGAATACCTTGTTAAAAATGGTTTGATTGAAACTATTATTGAATTACCCGATCGTCTACTAGAGTATACAGGCATTGATCTTTATGCAGTAGTTCTATCATATGGTAATAAAGGTATTAAATTCTTAGATGCAAGTCAAGCCTATACAGAGCAGCGTCGTAGAAAAAACATAGATGTAACTACAGTACTAGAAAACTTGGATAATCCTGAAGTTTGTAGATTTGAAAGTATCGAATCTATTGCTAGAGAAGGGTACAATTTATTACCTAAACGATATACTCTAAAAACTAATATTATTGATGGGGTACCTTTAGGCGAAATCTCTAATATTAGTCGAGGGTTAGTCATTTCGTCTAAAGAACTAGATGATTTTGTTACAGATGTAGATACAGGTGTTCGTTATTTATACACAAAAGATGCTGATGGTGATGCTGTAGATTATTCACAAAGTCCGTTCATTGACGTAGAAAAACTTAAAAGAAAGTTTACGCTTTTAGATAATGACACTTGGCTATTGGGGAGAACATCACCATTTAGATCTAACATGCTATATGTTGAAGGTAATGATAAATTGATTGCCAATGGTAATCAATTCTTTATTACTATCTTGCCAAAATATAAAAATCAATATTTGCTTCCATACTTAGCACTTTACTTCAATAGTAAGGCTGGTCGTGAACAAATAGAACGATTTGCAGTGGGTCAATTAATCAAGTCTTTATCTCTTAAAGATTTGAAAACACTAAAAATTCCTAAAGTTTCTATTGAAAAACAACAAGAAGTGGTCAATCGTATACGAATGATAGAAACTGAAATCAAAGCTGTAAAAGAACAACTAAAAATATTAAACAGACAAAAAGAATTAATTGTAGAGGAGGAATTCAATTGGTAACACATGTTAATATCATGAATGATGCATCATTATTGGGTGAAGCGATTAAATACTATACAGAAGAACTTACACAAGCTTTTAAAAATAATAACTTAAAAACTGTTTTAACGAAATATCACTATCCAGATTTAACACCATCTATAGTTAATGATTCGATTGGCGCACCTGATGGAAAAATTCTTATTATTGGTGAAACGAATTGTAAGGTGAAGGATCTTCAAGGTATCTTTAATGCAATGGGGTTAAGAGGCCGAGTAGAATGCCATACTGATTACGAAGATATCCAACGTTATCAGTTTAATAATCTTATGTATAACGATAAGTATAGACTAATTATAGTCGGACCCATGCCACATTCTACCTATGGCAAGGATGAATTCAGCAGTGTTATTAATCGAATGGAAAATACAGAGGGATTCCCTTGTGTAAGACGAGCTACTGCTAATGGTGGTTTGAAAATTACAAAAACCAACATTAAACAAATTATCCAAAAAGAATTGGACTCTGGATTTTTAGTAGCATAGATATAGAACTGGTAGTACTTGTTATAAAATACTGCGTGCTGATGAGATGAGCATATGTAACACAGTTAAGATGTTATAATTAAATTAATTAATTTACCAAGTTAAGATTTGTAGGGGAGATATTAATATGGCAAAGAAGAAAGCTGTTGAGAAAAGCTTGAATATAGATAATATCCTATTTAATTGTAGAGATATTTTACGCGCCGCACGTAACTCAGGATCATTCTTTGAAAAAAGAGATATGATGTTGACTTTGATATTCTTAAGATTTATTGGCGAAAAATATGAGGATGGTATAGAAAATCTTCGTAAAGTATTGATAGAACAAAATCTTGATCCAGATGATGAAAATATTCGTGCTGCTTTTTTTGAAGATGCTACATTTGCAGATGGTACATATAATCTTTCCAAAGAAGCAAGATGGTCTACAATTATTAATACTCCAGCACCAGAACTAAATGTTGCATTAGATACGGCACTCCATAGCATTGCCTCAGAGTCTAAAGATTTAAAGGGGTGTTTTATTGAAGGAACTTTTACTACTAGAAATCTTGCACCTAATGATATAAAAAAATTGGTGGATGAGGTTAATAAAATTAGTCATAAAGTTTTTGGTGAAGAAAAAGATTTAATTGGACGTGTATATGAGTATTTTCTTAAAGAGTTTGCTGTTAATGCGACTAAAGAAGAAGGGGAATTTTATACTCCTCATGATGTGGTCCAGTTGATTGCTGCTTTAATAGAACCATATGAAGGGACTTTATATGATCCTGCTTGTGGCTCTGGTGGCATGTTTATCCAGAGTGCTGAACTTGTTAAAGCTCGCCAAGGTGATATAAACCGTATTAATATATATGGCCAAGAAAAAGATGCTGCTACATATCGCTTAGCAAAGATGAATCTAGCTTTGCGAGGGTTGAGTCATCATTTAGGGGATACAAATGACTCTTCCTTTACACATGACCTACATAAAGGATTGTATTTTGACTATATAATGGCAAATCCACCTTTTAATCTTAAGGGTTGGTATGATGAAAACTTAAAAGCTGATGCTCGATGGAGTGATTATGGAATTCCTCCTGAGAGTAATGCTAACTATGCCTGGATTTTACATATACTATCACATTTAAAACCTGCTAATGGTGTAGCCGGATTCCTTTTAGCTAATGGTGCGCTCAATGATAGTGATACCTTAGAAATTCGAAAGAAACTAATTCAAAATGATAAAGTGGAGGCGATTATTGTGCTTCCAAGAGAATTATTTATTACCACGGATATTAGTGTTACATTGTGGATTTTAAATCAAAATAAAAAAGGTGGAAAATTCCAAGGCCGTACCCTTCGTAATCGAGAACAAGAGATATTATTTATGGATTTACGTCAATGGCGAGAAAATTCTGTTAAGGGTGAAAGTAAAAAGAAAATTCGTCTTGACGAGAATCAAATCGCTCATGCAGTAAATATTTACCATACATGGCAGGCAGATGGTACAGATGGTAATACTTATGCAGAGCCAGAGTTATATCGTAGTGTAGGTATTTCAGAAATTGAAAATAAGAATTGGGCATTAACACCTAGCAAATATATTGAGTTTATTGATCATGATTTAGATATTGATTATGAGAAAGAAATGAGTCGAATTCAAAGTGAGATGAAATCAATTTTGAAACAAGAAAAAGAATCTCAACAGATGCTAGAAAATGCATTTAGGGGGATTGGATATGAAGTTAAATAAGCAGAAAATAGGATCGCTTCTTTCCCTTTGTGAGGCTACTAATGAAAAGTTACTATATGGATTAGAGTATGTGAGAGGGATATCGGTTAATAAGAGTTTTATAAATACAAAAGCTAATATGGACGGCGTATCACTAAAGCCATATTTAATAATTAACCCAAATGAATTTGCCTATGTGGCCGATACATCTAGGCGTGGAGATAAAATAGCTATTGCAAGAAATGATTCTGATAGGGTTTATATTTGTTCATCAGCGTATACAGTTTTTAAAGTTTCAAATCTTTGCAAGTTGCTACCTGAGTATCTATCTATATTATTTGAACGACCAGAATTTGATCGTTATGCAAGGTATCACTCTTGGGGGAGTGCACGAGAAACATTTGATTGGCAAACTTTTTGTGAATATGAAATTGAGTTACCACCAATTTCTATTCAACAAAAGTATGTTGATATATATAATGCAATGTTAACTAATCAACAGTGTTATGAAAAGGGCCTAGATGATTTATCTCTTTTATGTCATAGTTTTGTTGAAAAGTTACGGAAAACGGTCTGGCATCATAGGTTGGGAGAATATATTTCTAAGTGTGAGGAATCAAATGAACAATTATTATATGGTGTTGAAGATGTCAAAGGTATATCTATAGAAAAGCGGTTTATTGATACAAAAGCAAATATGACTGATGTTTCATTAAAACCTTATGCAGTTGTAAATCCAAATGAATTTGCATATGTAACTGTAACATCGCGAAATGGTGAAAAGATTTCTGTTGCAAGAAATGATAGCAACCGATCTTATATATGCTCATCCTCCTACATTGTGTTTAAAATCGATAATACTGACAAATTATTACCAGAGTATTTATCCTTATTATTTGATCGCAGCGAATTTAATCGTTATGCTAGATTTCATTCCTGGGGAAGCGCTAGAGAAACATTTGATTGGGATGCAATGTGTGAAGTTCGTATTCCAGTTCCAAGTATTGATGTACAACAAAGTATAGTAGATATTTATAAAGCATTTAATAGTCGTAAAGAGATAAATGAAAAGCTTAAGGCTCAATTAAAAGATATATGTCCAATTCTGATTAAAGGTTCTATTGAGGAAGCTAAAAATTGAGGGGAATCGTGTATGGGTAAATTAAAAGAATTTAATGGAATTTATTGTGAGTCAGATTATGAATATACCTTTATTGAGCTGTTGAAACGGGAGGGATGGAAGTATTTAAGTGGAAAGGCATTAAAACGATTAAAGAAAACTGATGTTTTAATCTCAGATGATTTTGTAGAATTTATATCTTCAACTAATAAAACTTTGACTGACGATGAGATTCAACAGATTTTTGATACCGTTCGTTTAATTGGTAGTGAAAGTGATTTTGCAACCTTACATAAGGTATATAACTGGCTTGTAGATGGAATACAATTTATTCCTAATGATGGATTGCCTCAAATGGTTAAGTTAATTGATTTTGAAAATCCTGATAGAAATATTTTTCGTGTAGTTAATCAGCTTGAGATTGGATACACTAATCAAGGGCAGAAGACTTCTAGAATACCAGATGTTTTATTATATGTTAATGGCATTCCATTATGTGTAACGGAATTAAAGAATCCTACAGATGCTAGGGCTACTATTTATGATGCATGGGAACAAATTAATATTCGTTATTGGCGTGATATTCCACATCTTCTACATTATTGTCCACTAGCATGCATTTCAGATGGTGTAAAAACTAGATTGGGGACTGTACGTACTCCATATGAACATTTTTATGCATGGAGACGAGTGAATGATGGAGATGAGATTACTACTTCACCATTTGCAGAAACAGAAGCAATGATAAAAGGTGTTTATTCACCAAAGCGTTTTTTAGAGTTATTCCGAGACTATATATATTTTCAAGATAGTATTTATGATGCTGAAGAAGTTGAAATCGTTTGTCGTTATCCTCAATTTTTTGCAACTAGACGTTTGAAAAAAAGCATCGTGAAATCTGTTGAAGAAAAGAGCGGTAAAGGTGGAACATACTTTGGGGCAACTGGTTGTGGCAAAACCTTTACAATGGCTTTTCTAGCAAGGCAATTATCATTAAGATGTACAGATATAGAGGCAATTGGATCTCCGACTATCATACTAATTGTTGACAGAGACGAATTACAGAAGCAAGGTGCTAAACTATTTACGAAGAGTAAAGAATTTTTGAATCTGGGGGAGGTATCGGTTGTTAAAGATCGAGCACATCTTAGACAAGAATTAGGTGCTCGTCAGAGTGGCGGATTTTATATTTGCACCATTCAGAAGTTCTGCGATAGAGAAGAGGATAAAATTGGATTAATAAATGATAGACAAAATATTATTTGTTTTTCTGATGAAGCACATCGAACTCAATTAGAACATGCTAAGAAAATTAGGTTTAGTCAGGACACTGATGAAAATATGAAGGCGATGCTTTCAAAGCCATATGCCAAGGTTTTAAGAGAAGCATTCCCACAAGCCACATTTGTTGGGTTTACTGGGACTCCTATTGCGGAAACGTATCAAACATTTGGAGATGAAATTGATAGATATACGATGGACCAGGCTGTAGCGGATGGATTGACAGTTCCTATCAAATATCATCCTCGTATTGCTAAAGTGTTATTTGATACTGAAAAAATAAAAGAAATTGAGGAATACTATAAGAGATGTGCTGATGAAGGGGCTACTGTAGAAGACATAGTTGCAAGTAAGCGTGCAATGAGTTCTATGGAAGTTATATTAGGTGAACCTTCTCGATTAGAAAGACTTGCGACAGATATACATGACCACTATACTGCAGCGTGTGACAATGAGCCAGGAAGAATACAAAAGGCTATGATAGTATGCTCTAATCGTAAAATAGCATATGATTTACTTCTAACTTTTAAAAAACAATATCCAGAGTGGTTTATAGATAATAAATCAGCAGATGGAATAGATATTACAGAAGAAGAACTGAAGTCTTTAACACCCATGCCATTTATAGCCATGGTTGCCAGTGTGGGAAGTAATGACCCAGAGGAAATGTATGATTATCTTGGGGGAGTTAAAAATAATAAACGCTCTGAAATGCTAGACATGGCATTTAAACAAGATAAGTCAAATTTTAGAATTGCGATTGTTGTAGATATGTGGATTACAGGGTTCGATGTTCCTACACTTACATATTTATATAATGATAAGCCGTTACAAAAGCATTTATTAATACAAACTATCAGTCGTGTTAATAGAAAATATCCTGGTAAGGAGTTTGGTATGGTTATCGATTATATCGGAATTCGAAATAACATGCGTGAGGCAATGAAGATATATGGCGGTGATGTCTCTGTTGCACCTACTAGTGATGATGTTGAGCAGGCAACCAATATATTTAGAGATTATTTAGGAATGTTGCAAACTCTATTTGTTGAGTGTGATTTAACCATATTTATAAAGCCTCAATCTGATAGTGTGGAGCGTTATAAGGCACTTACTGATGCTGCAGAGTATGTTTTTAGTTCGACTACATTGTTAAATATTGATGGAATTGATTCTGTTCAAAAAGTTTCTTTTAAAACGTATTTCCTAAACTTAGTTAAGCGAATGAGAACTGCATATGATATTTGTCAGCCTTCTGGAGAACTTTGTGAAGAAGAGTCATCATTAGCTCAATGCTTTATGGCGATTGCTGGACTTGTACGTAAAATGAGTGGTACTAGTGATATTGATGCGGATATTATGAATCGGACCGTAGAGAAAATGGTTACAGAGGCTCTACAATATAGTAATGTTGAGAGTGTGCTTGATAATGGTGAGGAAGAAGATATATTTTCACCTGAATATTTTGAAAAGCTTTCTGATGTGAAGCTCCCAGCTACAAAGTTGGAAGTTTTAATTAAAATGATCCGTAAAGAAATAAAGGAATATGGTAAAACTAATAGAGTAGCAGCTCAAAGTTTCCAAGAAATGTTGGAGAAAACTATTGAAGAGTATCATGAGCGACGTAAAACGTTATCTGCGGAAGAAGCTAGTGATGCACAAAAACATGCTGTAAATGATATTATAGAAAGTATTACAAAGCAGGCCTTAGAAATCTTACAACAGTTAAATGAGAGCCGCGATAGCTTTAGAAAAATGGGCTTAACTTTTGAAGAAAAAGCATTCTATGATATTCTTATAGCTTTACGTGATCAATATAACTTCGAATATGGTGTAGACGAAGAGCAGGATGGAGTGGTTATTAATAATAAATGTAAGATTTTAGCCCAGAAGGTTAAAGAGCTTATTGATACAAAATCCTCATTTGCAGATTGGCTAAACAATGAAAATGTGCGTAATCAATTAAAGCTTGAGATTAAAATTTGTTTAGTAAAGAATGGATACCCTCCTCAATATAGTCCTGAAGTATTTTCTAAGGTAATGGAACAGGTAGAGAACTTTGAAGAGAATTCTAACTTACCTAATGTTGATAATATCTTACAATTCCATGATACGAACCTTCGTTATACTGAATATGATAATGTTCAAAGTGTAGCAGATAAGTTAAAAAAAGATTAAATTGACGCTAATCTTAGTTAGTACATAATAAATATTTGCTGTTAAATAGCAGGGGGCTTGCCCCTGCTATTTTTGTTATGCTCTAAACTTTCACAATACTCATATAAATGTTACAATAAAGACTATATATTCATTTTTAGAAAAGAGGCTATTATGGAACGGATTCAAGATCTTGTGTACACGCATGTGCAGGGTGGCCAGTTTAGATGGGTTACTGTCAGCACATTGATGCTCGCATTGGGCACGATTTTGCATTTGGTGAGCCCTAGTGTGGCTGGGGTAACGCCGAACTGGACGATTGCTACGTACTGCGTAGCTATTTTATTGACTCGTCCTAGTTTGAGTCAAACTTTGGGGATTGGCCTAGTAGCAGCCCTCATCAACGTGTTGACGTCTAAGTCCGCATTCCCGTACGGCAACTTGTTGTCCGAACCAGGTGGTGCTTTGACGGCAGCTCTAGTGACGCGTACTATGCTGTCCATGAAGTTCCGTAAAATTGGGGGCTTCGATTTAACACCAATTTTATCTGGATTCTTGGCGACCGTTGTATCTGGCGGTATCTTCGTTACCATTTTGTGGCAAGTTCTGGGTTTGCCAGACAATGTGTACATGTACGGTATGTGGCCAATGGTTCTTATCGTAGGTGCTTTGAACGGTGCCATTACGCCGATTTTATACATTCCGGCGCAACGTTTATTTTCTAAACGGGGCATGTTGCCAAGTGCAGAGGAATTGGGCTCCGATCATAGTCACTTGACAATCTTGCCTGAGCGCCAGGCTAAGATTTCTATTGAGCACGTAAATTACTACCATCCTAAGGCGACTACGCCATCTCTTGAAAACATCAATCTTGATGTACATGATGGTGATTTCTTAGTGGTAACTGGTCCTGCAGGTTGTGGTAAAAGTACCCTTTGCATGGCGATGGTAGGGGCAGTGCCTAAATTCTACGGCGGACGTCTAGAAGGTATGGTCTTCGTAGATGGCCAAGCGACCACGCAAATGGAAATTCCAGAACTAGCGAACCATATCGGTGTAGTTCTCGCCGATTACGATACACAGCTCGTAACGATGACGGTTCGTGAAGAAGTGGCCTTTGCCATGGAAAACCGTGGTTACGACCGTGAAACGATTACATCTCGCTCTCAAGAGGTGTTTGAACAAGTTGGCCTCGTGGGATTAGAAGACCGCAAGATTACAAGTTTATCTGGTGGTCAACGCCAACGTTTGGCTATCGCTTCCGTATTGGCTACGAATCCAACCGTACTTGTTCTTGATGAACCGACTAGCTCCCTCGATCCAGATGGGACCGCTGAACTATATCGCCTCGTAGGTGACTTAAACCAAAAACATGGTATCACCGTTGTCGTTATCGACCATGACTTGCATGCTGTATTGCCGTATGCAAACCGCATGGCCCTCATGGTGGATGGCTCTATCGCTTGTGACGATGATGTACCTACTACGCTTCGTTATATGTACGAGCACAATATTCATGTCGATGCATTACCATCTGTATTTACAACCTATATGGAACTGGAACAGGCAGGTTTCCACAGTGATGAACCTTGGCTCAGTATCGAGTCTGCTATCAAGGGCTTGCACCAAATTGAAATGGCGCATGCCATCCAAACTGAGGTGCATGGTAAAAGCAACTCCACAGTAAATCAAACAAATACTACGACTGTAGAAAAACAACCTATTCAACGTGTTGATGATGTACCAGGAAAGGACGGTGGCGCTCATGCTTAAGGTTGAAAACATTCGCTTTGGCTATGTGCCATCCGTAGATATTTTCCGAGACGTGACTTTCACTATCGAAGGAGGCGAATATATCGCCATCGGTGGTCGTAATGGTTGCGGTAAAACGACCATAACTCGTTTGCTCGTAGGCCTCGAAAAGGCTAGCGAAGGCCGCATGTATTATAACGGTAGGGATATTACGTCTATGCCGCCGTCTAAACGGGGGCAATTTATCGGCTATGTATTCCAACAGCCAGATCGTCAAATGTTTAGACCCACTGTAGCCACTGAGGTTGCCTTTGGTCCTGAATCTTTGGGTCGTACTAAATCCGAAGTGAAACGCATCGTTGATGAAGTATTGAAACGTACAGGTATTGCTCACTTGCGTGAAGCATACCCTCCGACATTGCGCCGTGGTGAAAAGCAACGCGTAGCCATTGCTTCCGCGTTGGCTATGAAGTCTAAAATCCTCATCCTCGATGAGCCAACAAGTGGTCAAGATGGTAAGGAAACAAAAGAGCTATTAGCATTATTGCGTCAGCTCAATGCGGAAGGTATCACGATCCTTCTTATTACTCATGATATGGAAATCATGGCTAGCGAATGTAGCCGTGCTATCATCATGGGCAATCAAACCGTAGCCTTTGATGGCAGTCCAGAAGAATTATTCAAAAAGTCTACGGATGAATTGCAAGATTTAGGTCTTACGAAACCGCCAAGTGTGGAACTTTCACTAGCGGTACCATCCTTGGGCTATTGCAAATCCATGGATGAATTGAAATCTAAGTTAGTGGCTCAGTTGAGCGGAAAATAGGAGGGACATATGGAACGTTTAGTACCGTTAACAAAAATCTTGATGACCCTTGTCGTATCCGTGTGGGCCATCCTGTTGCGCGACTGGGTATCTCTTTTGGTATTAGTCGTTGTAGAACTCGGTGTATTGTTTGTGGCTGGTTTGCTATTTAAACAACACAAAGCAGTATTAGCATTGACTAGCTTTGCCGTATTCCTTGGCCTCGTTCAATTCATCGGTAGCGGTGATGTAACATCTGCCATCGTATCTGGCTTACGTATGCTTGCTATGACACTTGTATTCATCTGTCTGTTGGCAACTACAAAATTGCAAGATCTTACAGCAGCACTCGTAACACAATGCAAAATTCCTTACGAATATGCATTTATGTTCACTGCTGCTCTTCGCTTCGTGCCTGATTTTATTGCTGAAAGCCATGCTGTACAAGAGGCTCAAGCTTGCCGTGGCTTATCTCTAGAAGGTAATTTCATTAAGCGCATCAAATCCTATGCATCTGTTATCCAACCATTGCTGCTAAAATCCTTGGGACGCTCTGAAACAATGGCGTTATCATTGGAACTACGTGGCTTCGGTGGACCGACACATAGCTTTGCTGCATCGGTTGGCTTGAAAAGTATGGACTACGCTGTGATTGCAGGTCTTATAGTCATAAGTTTGTTATTACTTATTTATATTTAAAGAAGAACACTATCAGCTATTATATAATCGGTTCTTTGTAACTTTAGCAATATACTAGTTTGATAGTGTTTTTATTTGTCTAC
>CAMUQE010000055.1 GCA_947096075.1 Veillonella parvula
GGGTTTATGTGGGGACTGTCTTCAAATTATAAGTTATATGGTGTACCAGTTCTTAATTATCATCAAATAAATGATGAAAAGCATTCAGCCTTAACATTACATGTAGATCAATTTAAAGAACAGATGGAATATCTCCATAATCATGGGTATAATACGATTACATTGGATCAATTGTATGATTATTTGTATAATGGTAAGGCGTTACCAGACAAGCCTATTGTTATAACTTTTGACGATGGTTACGTTGATAATTATGAACATGCTTTGCCTATATTAAAGGAATATAATATGAAGGCTACTTTGTTTATGATTAGCGATGCAGCGAATACGCCTGGATTTGTTAGTACGGAGCAAATGCGGCAAATGGAGGCCGGCGGCTTTGATATTCAAGGTCATACAAATCATCACAAGATACTAACCCATATGGATCCAACGGAGTTGCCAGATGCTATTCTCGGTGGGAAAACTTCGATGGAAGGTATTCTAGGGGAGCCTATCGTTTATTTAGCCTATCCAGGTGGTTTTAATGATATGCTCGTTCAGTATGTTACGAAGCAATCTGGTTATAAGATGGCTTTCACCGTTCAACCAGGTACAGTTAAGCCTGGAGATAATCTCTATGCCTTAGATCGATTAGCAATATTCCAAGGTGATACACCGTATTTATCTTTCTGGCTGCGGCTACATTGTGCACCGCTTATTAAGTATACTTGGGCATTACGTGATACATTACGTGATAATGGATGGCCGATATTGGCGTCTATCGTGCCTTTATTTTAGGAGGAATTATGTCTTACGAAGTTGTATCAAGACCATTACATATTGCAGTGTTAACTGTATCTGATACTCGTACATTAGAAACAGATAAAGGAGGCAACAAGGTTCAAGAATTCTTGGAAACAGCAAATCATATTGTGGCAGATCGCAAAATTGTAATTGATGATTGTGATGCTATAAGGAATGCCATGATTCTATGGTGTAATGATGAGTCTATCGATGTCATTATATCCACTGGGGGAACTGGTATTGCTATGAGAGATGTTACTATAGAGGCCGTAAATAGCTTATATGAAAAGAATATCCCAGGTTTTGGTGAAATCTTTAGATATTTATCCTATACGGAGGATATTGGAACGAAAGCAATGGCATCTCGTGCAGAAGCTGGTGTTAAGAATAACACTTTGATGTTCTCTATTCCTGGCTCTGTTGGGGCCGTCACTTTAGCGATGAGCAAACTCATCATTCCTGAAATGGGTCATTTGGTGCGAGAAATTACAAAATAATATATATATGGAGACTGTTCTTTTGAGAACAGTCTTTTTATATATCTTGAATTGCAATAAGTAATGCGACAAAATTAAATCAATTTTCTAATCTCATGTTTAAACATGTCAAATGGTGTTTTAAACCCAAGGCATTTCCTAGGTCGATTATTAATCAACATTAGTGCTTCTGTTAGTGTATCTAGTGTAACTTTTGCTAAATCGGTTTTCTTAGGGAAAAATTCTCGGAGTAACCCATTACTATTTTCATTAGAACCACGTTGCCATGCTGCATAAGCATCGGCAAAATACATTGGTATTTCAAACTCGTTTTCAACCTGTTCATAGCAAGCAAATTCTTTACCACGGTCCACCGTAAAGGTTTTAAGTAATTTGCTGGTTAATGTATTGTACAAGGAACTAATAGCTAAAAACATAGAATCTTTAGATCGATCATTCATTTTTATGGCCACATAGAATCGTGTTTTACGTTCAACAAATGTAGCTAAACAGCCTTTGCTTTGACCTCTGGAAGAAACCATTGTATCTAGTTCCCAATGACCAAAAACCTCACGGTTTTCAACTTCTTGAGTGCGCTCTTTAATGGTCCTTTTAACATTGAAGCGTCCACGGGTTTCCTGTGTGCCGGGCTTTTTTCCTTTCCGGCGAAGTACTTTTTCTGTTACAGCAAGAAAACCACGATGGATCCAAGAATATATGGTCTTAAAGCTTAGAACTCCAGCTCATTCAGCACCAACTATTTCTTCTGGAGACCAAGTTTGTTGTAACCTGGATTCAATTAAAGCTACTAATTGAGGTGTTAACTTTGTAGGTCTACCTTTATTAGCAGACTTACTAATTGCTAACTGCTGTGCTTTAATCGCAGAGTATTCGCCTTTAACACGATTTAATTCTCTGGCTACAGTAGAATGATGTACACCGATTAAACTAGCAATTCTACGAACAGAGTACCTTTCTTTTCTTAAAACTTCTATTTGACTTCGTTTTTCTATGGTAAGATGTATATAGCTCATATTAGAGACCTCCGTGTCATGTATTTGTGGTTATTTACATTTTACACGAGATCTCCAATATGAGTCTTTTTATTTGTCGCAATATATTTTACAATTCATCATATGATTACAATCAATATTTGATGGATATAAAAGTAGGTAATTGATCCAAAGAATATGAGCATGAGAAGTAAGTGAATTAATTTATCTTGTTTAAAACAATACCATTGCAGTATTGTTTTATTTCATTTATACTAGATTTAGTAATACGTTTGTCCGAGTGCACGAGAAAGGAGACTTTATGAAGTTAAATCAGGCCACGGATTATGCATTTCGCATGGTCTTGCATATGGCGCTACTACCTTCGGGCTCGAAGATAACTGGTGCTGTATTGGCTGAGCAAGAGTTGATTCCAGAACGCTTTTTGCTCAAGATTATGCGTAGTCTCATTGCAGCAGGAATTATGAAATCCTTCCGCGGTGTAGATGGCGGGTTTGCCTTGAATCGAAGCCCTCAAGAGATTTCGTTGCTTGATGTAATTAGAGCAGTAGAAGGGGATGCGTATTTACAACGTTGTTTATATGATGTAGGTTCTTGCTCTAAGTCTTGTAAGGGGCATTGCGCTATAAATGAAGCAATGGGCGTGATTCAGCATCAATTGGTCAATCAGTTGGAAGCGGTTAATTTTAAGAACCTTGCCCAACGAGAACAGTTGATTATCGCTGAGGCTTGAGCTTTTTTTATAGTCGCAATGATGCAAGGTTTATTTGTAAAAGCTCGTCAAGTGATGTTGGTATTTTATTCTAAGGAGGAAAACACATGTTTGAAGCTGTAGATTTAGCCCGATTGCAATTCGCGCTAACATCTATCTATCACTGGTTATTTGTGCCGTTCACACTAGGTATGACAGTGATTGTTGCTGCTTTAGAGTGGACCTACGTGTCGACTGGTAAAGAAGTATACAAAAAAATGGCTAAGTTCTGGGGCAAATTGTTCCTAATTAACTTTGCTATGGGTGTGGTGACTGGTATTGTTCAGGAATTCCATTTCGGTATGAACTGGGCAGAATATTCTCGTTTTATGGGTGACATTTTCGGTGCTCCATTGGCCCTTGAAGCATTAATGGCATTTTTCTTGGAATCTACATTCATGGGCGTTTGGATTTTCGGTTGGGATCGCTTACATAAATGTGTTCACGCCCTTGTAGCTACATTTGTAGCATTAGGTACAAATCTATCTGCGTTCTGGATTCTTGTAGCAAACTCTTTTATGCAACATCCTGTAGGTTTTGTATTACGCAATGGCCGTGCAGAGATGGAAAATTTCCTGATCATCGTTCAAAATGGCTATGTACCTGGACAATTTTTCCATATTGTATTGAATGGTTTATTAACAGCAGGCGTAATTATTATGGCAGTCAGTGCATGGCACTTATTACGCAATAATGCGACAGAGTTCTACCGTCGCTCTGCTAAATGGGGTATGGTTATCGCTCTAGTATTCGGTACTTTAGGTGCATTAGCTGGTCATCACCAGGGTCAGTACATCACAAAAGTACAACCTATGAAAATGGCTGCTATGGAAGCGTTGTGGGAAACACAAGATCCAGCACCATTCTCTTTAGTAGCTAACATTGATACTAAGGCACAAAAAAATACAAATGCTCTTGAAATTCCTGGTGGTTTATCCTTCTTGACTCAAAACTCCTTTACGTCTGGTAAGGTAGAAGGTATCAAAGACCTTCAAGCAAAAGCGGAGGCTCAATATGGTCCTGGCAACTATATTCCAGATGTTCCAGCAATCTTCTGGACATTCCGTGTCATGGTAGCATCCGGTTCTCTTATGTTACTTGTTGCCTTTGTAGGTCTTATCCTAAATGCAAAAGATAAACTTGTTGAAAACCGCACATTCTTAAAAATTATGTTCTGGATGTTGCCATTGCCATTTATCGCTCACTCCACTGGTTGGTTTGTAGCGGAAGCAGGTCGTCAACCATGGCTTGTATATGGTTTGCAATTGACTGCAGATGGTGCGTCTAAATCCGTAACGGCTCCAGAAATTATGACTACAATCATCGGCTTTACACTTGTGTATATCGTGGCTGCTATCGCGGCTATCTACCTTGCTGTAGAACACATTAAAAAAGGTCCGGATGGCAACCCATCTCATGATGTAGTTGAAAAAGAGGAGGCGAGATTATGGAATTAATTTTTAATAACCTTGAAGTGGTATGGTTTATCTTAATTACTGTACTATTCGCTGGCTTTTTCTTATTAGAAGGTTTTGATTATGGTACTGGTATTTTGTTACCATTCATTGGTAAAACTGACGTTGAACGTCGACAAATGATCAATGCCTTAGGTCCTGTGTGGGATGGTAATGAAGTTTGGATGATTACTGCTGGTGGTGCATTATTCGCATCCTTCCCTCACGTGTATGCTACATTATTTAGTGGATTCTACTTGGCTCTATTCTTGATGCTTGCAGCTCTTATTATTCGTGGCGTATCCTTTGAATTTCGTTCTAAGAGCCCTAATTTGTTATGGCGTAAAACATTCGACTACTGCATCTTCTTTGGCTCTTTGATTCCTGCACTATTGTGGGGTGTTACAGTAGGTAACTTGATTCAAGGTACTCCAATTGATGCAAGTATGACATATGTTGGTACATTTTTTGATTTATTAAGTCCTTACACAGTACTTTGTGGTATTGCGTTCATTTTGGTATTTACATACCATGGTGGCTTATTTACTTCTATTAAAACAGCTGGCGCTATTTCTGAACGCGCTCGTGCTGCTTCTTTGGTAGTAGGTGTTCCTACAGCTATCGGTGCATTAGCATTGGTAGGTGCAACTTACGTATATACAGATTTGTTTAATTCTGTATTAGCTGTAGTTTGCTTTGCATTAACTATCGTGTTCTTCCTCATTTCTTGGGGCGCAGCACGAACTCGGAATACAAAATGGGGGTTCCTATTCAGCTGTTTATCTGTTATTTCTGTAACAGCTGCATACTTTGCAGGTTTGTTCCCTCGCATTATGGTTTCTTCTTTGAATCCTGAGTGGAGCTTGACTATTACTAATGCAGCTAACTCTACTTACACGTTGACTTTGATGACTTGTGTAGCATTCGTATTTGTGCCAATCATTTTGGTTTATCAATCTTGGGTATATTGGACATTCCGTCATCGTGTAACAGAAAAAGATTTACACTATTAATAGAATAGCCTTATAACTCTTGTGAGTAAAAATTAAATCTTAATGTGAGGCGTGCCGTAGCGGCACGCCTCTTTTTTGTGGTAAGATGATTATAATATTGATAAATTTAGATTCACTTGGACTCTTTTAGGCCTATTTAAAGGAATTTAAATTTGTTTGATTTTATATATTTAAGTTGATTTACCATAGAGGATAGTATGATACAGCGTACCGCATTTAAAGCGCTGCTAGAACATAAAGGACGGCTTGGATTACTCGGTTTAACCTGTTTAATAGAAAGTCTATCAATTGTTGGGCAAGCTTGGTTCTTTGGAACCTTAATAAATAACCTTATATTTTTGGAACATACACTAGCTGATGAAATGAATACCATCATTTATTTGTTTATAGCTATTGTTATGAGATTGGTGGCACATTACGTTCAAGAGGCAGTGGCAAATCACTTGGGGAGTGCTGTAAAAGCATCCTTTAGAGAACGCTCTTTGGCCCATATGTTTAAGCTTGGTGTACAACATAAGGAACGTCATGGCGATGTCATCCATATGCTTACCGATGGTTTAGAGCAAGTTGATGCATATGTGGCTCGTTACATTCCGCAGATTTTATACGCTATTATGATTCCACTTATTATGGGAATCGCCATTATAGATACATTACCAATAATTGGCATTATTTTAATTGTTACGGTGCCTTTAATTCCATTTTTTATGATCTTGATTGGGAAGCAAGCTGATCGATTAAATAAGGAACAATGGGAGCGTATGAGCTTCCTATCGGGGCATTTTTTAGACGTATTGCAAGGGATTACTACGCTAAAACTCTTTGGTCGTGCAAAAGATCAAATTAAGGTTATTGGTCGATTATCTCAAGAGTTTAAAGATTCTACTTTACGAGTGTTGCGCGTAGCCTTTTTATCTGCATTAGTACTTGAATTAGTGAGTACTATAAGTACAGCTCTGATTGCGGTATATTTAGGCCTAACCTTATTAGATGGTGAAATTACATTCTTTTCAGCCTTCTTTATTTTGTTGTTAGCGCCGGAGTTCTATACTCCATTTAGACAGTTGGGGGCTGCCTTCCATACGGGGATGGCAGGTAAAACATCTATTCTGAAATACGAAGAATTTATGAATCGTCCGCAGTCCTTACCAGTAGGTGGTGATTCTAAACTCGAGAAATCTATACAAGAGATCGCAATTAAAGATTTAACTTTTACCTATGAAAATAGTGAGAATGGGGTATACCATATTACACTAGAGGCTGAGCGTAATGTACCTATTATGCTCGTTGGTGAAAGTGGAGCTGGCAAATCTACTATTGCCCATATTATTGGTGGATTTTTACACTCTCCGAAAGGAACAGTTACTATCGATGGCATTGATATATGTGATTTAGATATCGACTGGTGGCGTCAGCAAATTACCTATGTGTCTCAACATCCACATATTATGAAAGGGACCTTACGAGAGGTCTTATCCTTTGGTATGGATGTAAGTGATGCAGATATTCTCGATGCTTGCAAAGAGGTTCAACTATTAGATGTTATTAATCGAGAACAAGATGGGCTTGATGCGGTTATTGGAGAAGGTGGTTTAGGTCTTAGTGGCGGTGAACGACAGCGTATTGCTTTAGCTCGTGCATTTCTCCGAAAGGGTCAGGTGTTGATTCTTGATGAAGTAACAGCACATCTAGATGTAAAAACAGAATCCATTATAAGTGCAGCTATCCAGCGTTTGATGGAAAATAAGATTGTTATCATTATTGGACATCGCTTACAAACTATGCACTGGGCATCTAAACTATATGTCTTGAAAAGTGGATCAATTATTCAAGAAGGTTCTTATCAGGACCTACTTCAAGAAGATGGTTATTTTAAAGAACTTGTTACATCTGGCTTAGGTCAATTTTCAGCAACTCTAGAAGCACCATTGCATATAAAAAAATCAGCTAATTTAGATACTACATTAGGTTTGGAGACATCTATTAATAGCACTGACGGTATTGTTAAAGCCGTTGAAAGTTCTATGACTTTCCAAAGTAGTGAAAAAGCCCCTAATATGGGCTTACAAGGGTGGAAATTATTGTTCTCCGTATTAAGTCCAGCCAAGTGGTCATTAATATTGGCCTTGCTATTTACATTCTTAACTGTATTTATGAACGTAGGGCTTTTAACGGTATCCTCTTGGCTGTTGGCATCTGCCGCATTGCAACCGGGGCTCACTTATTTGAGCCTTGCAATCGTAGGGGTTCGATTCTTTGGTGTTAGTCGCGCTGTATGTCGTTATTTTGAGCGCTATACATCTCATCGCATGGCCTTTCAAGGTCTCTATGGCCTGCGTTTGTGGTTTTATGCTCATTTGGAACCATTGGCACCTGCTATACTCAAAAGATTTGGAGCGGGGGATATGTTGGGACGCATCATGGGGGATATAGAGGTATTGCAATTCTTCTACTTGCGCACTCTGATTCCACCCGTAGCAGCTATTGCCTTGACTGTATTGATTGCATATGGAGCCTCTACGATCGACAGTAGCTTGATTACGCCAATTCTTTTATCGGCGCTCGTATTAGGTGTAATATTACCTTTGGTCGTTTATACACATAATAAACAATCTTTACATGCGATTGGGCCCCAACAAGGCGATTATAAAGCGCTTTTAAGTGATACTATGGATAGTCTTGAAGATGTGATTAGTTACGGCAATGAAAACCTTGTATATAATCGTATTCAGCATATGATGCGCAATGTAGATATTCAAAAGGGCACTATTGAGCGTGGCATGAATATGGGTAATACATTATTCATAGGCGGTGTTCAGTTAACTGTAGTTATTGTAGCTATTATGGCCTCTAATGCATTAACAGGTGCTTGGGCCAGTGTTATGGTAGCGGTGGCTGCCATTGGTACGCAGGCTTGGTTTGAAGCGTTACAACCTATGATCGCGGCAGTTCATCATGGTGCAGAAAGTAAAGTTGCTACAAGTCGTCTCATGGCTCTCAGTAATGAACCTATATCTATTGTAGATCCTATATCACCAAAATCATTTAATCCTAATGATGATATTATTTTTACAGATGTATCCTTTGGTTATGATGAATATCGCTATATTTATGAGAATCTTAGACTACATATTCAACAAGGACAATCTATTGCTATCGTTGGTGCTAGTGGATCTGGCAAGACGACATTGTTTAATATGCTTGAGCGACTATATGATTATGGTGGTTCCATTCGTATAGGTGCAGTGGAGTTGAAAGATATTTCAATTGATACTTGGCGTAATGCATTGGGAACTATAACTCAAGATACGTATATTTTTAATGCATCCTTTAAAGACAATATACGTCTTGCTAGACCTGAGGCGTCTAAAGAAGACTTAGAGCAAGCCATTAATCGCGCCTCATTGCGTTCCGTAGTCGAAAAATTACCAGAGGGGATGAATACGATTGTAGGTAGTGGAGGACAAGGTTTGAGTGGTGGCGAGCGTCAAAGAATTGCATTAGCTAGATTGTTCTTACACAATCCACAAATCGTTTTATTAGATGAGCCCTTAGAGGGTTTAGATCAAGTAACTCGAAAAGCCTTACATCGTGATTTGATGCATTATGTGGATGGTAAGACATGTCTATATATTACGCATCAATTGGAAGGTTTAGAACAAATGGACCGAATTATATTTATGGATAGAGGTCAAATTGTTGAAGATGGAACGTATGAAGAATTGATAGCTCTTCGAGGGCGTTTCTATGAATACTGTTATTTATCTATGGCAAGTATTCAATAAAACTAAATATCAATAAAAGTATCTATTATAAATGCTTGATTGTAGATTGGACAATATTTTAATTTCATGTTGCAATTTAAGACCTATTATGAATATTAAATTATAATAGGAACAATATTAAACTACAGTAATAAAGCCCCTTTTGCTATGTAAAAAGGGGCTTTAGTTATATTTATATTTAATAGTATATGTAGTATACTTTTATCGATAAATCATGCAACATATGGTATAATTTTTATATTAAAACCTATTTTTTCACCCTTGGAGGGGTTATGACTAAAATCTTCACCAAATTACGAGCTTTGGTGGATGAAGCATTATCTGATCGTGATGCGGTGGTGGATAAGGTACCTGTATTAGAGAAAGCGCCTTTAGAACAAGATTTGTTTGACCATCGTTTACTATATATTGAAGAAGATATGGTTAATCGCATGTTGCGTGCCGCTCTTCGCAATCATTGGTTCTTTTATGCTATAACATTTGAATTTGAACCAAACAATCAAATATTTCTATCCATTATTACAAAATGGGGGAATGTGATTAATGTGGAATTCACCTTAGAGGATTTATGGTTTGATGATTATTCATCATCTTTTGCAATTCGACTTGATACAAATAATATAGATACAGGTGGGTTTATTTTGAACTCTATTTTACACTTGTTGGGAAACTGGTGTCTCAGTCTTTTTGGTATATTCTTTAACCCTATTGCATTGGGAGAAAAAGGATCTACCGTACGCTTTGAGAAGAAAGGGATTATCCAGTTTGACTTATTGCCTAATACACAAGTGAAAAAATTCATACCTATGCCTGAGCGCCATATTGGTAGCAATGGACCTGTTTTGTTGGGGAACCCGCGTACCAGTCAATCTGTGTTGCAGTTAGATTACTATGCGTTCCATGATCCTGTAGATACTTTTACGGTGCCTGATGTGCCGACTCGCACTAGCTGGCTTCGTTCTATTGATATTGCAGCAGTTCTTTTGTTGCCAATTGGTGTATGGATTACATTTATTATCTTGCATCACTACTTACCGACGGAAACGTTAGAGTTCTCATTCTCCACGTACTTTTTGATTTCATTGGGGATTTTCATCATTTCCTTCTTAGTTATGAATATTCCGCGGTATTTGTACATGTATTTTGATTCTCGCAAACAGTGGCAAAGTGCGTTTGTACATAACAATATCAAAATTCAAATGCGTAAACTACATCGTCGTATCTTCATGCAACAAGCTACATTGACATCTGATTGTGATGAGGATACAGCCAATGAAAGCCAGGAGCGAATCAAACACCTTTTGTTGCAAATTCGAGATAAGCGATTCCTTGCTAATCGTCTTAAAATTGCAGATGATGATAGAGCGCGTAAACAAAAGGTTAAGTTTATTATTGCTTATATCGGCTGTACATTGATTGAGTTGATGTTACTGATGAATTAATATCGTAAGAAATATAAAATATAAAAACGTATCTCTATGTGTGATATGTCCCCCTTTACTGGATATCCAATAAAATGGGGACATATCAATGAGAGATACGTTTTTTTGATTACAAGTTATTAATTTTGGTTATCGTTTTTTACGACGTTTTCGAGCTGGTTTGCGGTTTTCTTGTTTTTTGCTTGATACAGGAGTTTGTACTGATTCATATGTTGGCTGATTTACAGGCATAAATGGAGGATTACCGTATTGGTTAGGCTCAGGTTGTCCTGGCAATACCCAGAATAGGAAGCCGATGAGCCATATAAAAAGCTCTAGCATGTAATTGAATGGAGAGACAGCCGAGTAAGTATTAACGAAGATCATAATTATCGACCAAAGAATTCCTGCCCATGCATTGAAGCCGATGTCGTGAATACGACGACCAAATAAGACGCAAGATAATGGGAAGAGGGTTGCTAATAAGAGCCAGACAATGACTCTAGTCAACCAATATGCCGGTAAGGATACGACAAAATCTAAGAGTATTTCATCGATATAGTGAACGATGTGGAATAAAATCATCAAAGTGATAAAGCATATGATAAATTGTAGTCTATTTAACCGTCCCGTTAGGTTAAAAATCGATAGGCCCATGCGACGTCCTTGGAATGCAACGAGCAAACCAATGATACATATGAGCAATGTTCGTAATACAACATAAAGTAAGTCCATAAGTTCCCCTTTATTTTTAGCTTATAGTTGAGTTAATTCTGGCAAGATGAGCTCAAATGCAACACCATGTTTCATTGATTTTACTGTATCTAATGTAGCTTGAATCGCTTTGG
>CAMUQE010000056.1 GCA_947096075.1 Veillonella parvula
TATTATTTTTCAATATTTACAATATTAACAATAACTTCAACAGCTTTTTTCATGTCATCGATACATGCAAATTCATGACGACCATGTAGATTTTCTACACCTGTAAAGATATTTGGTGTAGGAATGCCCATGAAGGAGATTTTGGAACCATCTGTGCCGCCGCGGATAGGATCGCAAAGAGGTGTAATGCCAGCTTTTTCCATAGCTGCTTTAGCTACGTTTACGCATTCCATATTGTCTTTGATGACATCGTACATGTTGTAGTATTGGTCTTTTACAGTCACTTCACATACTTCACGACCATAAATTTCATTTAATGTTTGGCCAGCTTGTAGGAAGAATGCTTTTTTCGCTTCGAACAATTTCTTGTCATGGTCGCGGATAATGTAATCCATTTTACCAGTATCTACTTGTGTTTCCATGCTCATGAGCATAAAGAAACCTTGGCGACCACAGGTGTGCTCAGGAACGGCTGCTCCTGGTAATAAAGTATCGAATTGCATAGCTAATTTAGCACAGTTAATCATAATGCCTTTAGCTGTGCCTGTGTGAACCGAAACGCCTTTAAGGGTAACGGTACCGCCTGCGGCATTAAAGGTTTCGTATTCAAGTTGGCCCAAGCTTTCACCATCGATAGTGTAAGCATAGTCCACAGGGAATTGTTTAACATCTAAGTGGTCTGCACCAGTACCGATTTCTTCATCTGGACCGAAAGCGCACATAATCTTACCGTGTTTAATTTCTGGGTGAGCCACGAGGTAGGCAAGGGCTTCCATGATTTCGCAGATACCTGCCTTGTCATCACCGCCAAGAAGTGTTAGACCATCGGTTACAACTAAGGATTTGCCAATATAATTTTTTAGATTTGGAAAATCTGCACGACGGGTGAAGATTTGATGTTCTTCGTTAAGGCAAATATCACCGCCATCATAGTTTTCTACGATGCGAGGCTTAATATTTTCCGCGTTGTAATCGGCTGTATCCATATGCGCAATAAAGCCGATAGCAGGAGCTTTTTCATCTGTATTAGCATTGAGCGTACCGATGACAAAACCATTTTCACGATTGTAAATAACCTCATCTAAACCGATTGCTTTTAAATCAGGAACGAGCACATTCATAGCAAAGTCTACTTGACTTTGAGTACTAGGAATGGTTGTACTTTCCTCATTAGACCGTGTATTTATGCTTGTATAGCGTACAAAACGTTCGACCATTGATTCCATAATGAGCCTCCTCGTAAGTAAACATACGTATTATACAGTGTAGTATTCAATACTGTTACATAATAGAGATTCTTAATATACTTTCATTGTAGAACAGGGGCGCTAAAAATGCAAAATAATTATTTATAGGGAGTGAGATATTATATTCGCATAGTGCATAGAAAACCATTGAACCATATATAGTACCGTGTTAGTATAAAGGTGAATAGTTATACGTTTGTACTTTTTTGTTAGGAGGTTTTACTATGTCGGACGAAGTTCGTTCCATTCCGCCCGTAGAACCGGTGTTAGATCCTAAGAAAGATTACGTAGAGATCAACTCATATGTAGTTTTCTGGGGCCTATTCTATGCGGCAATTTTCACACTAGCTGTAGGTTATCTATGTTTGAAAATCGGTCAAACTGTAGATGCCTTTGCACCAGTATCTGTACTTGCTATGGGTACAGCAGTTATTTTGAAACGTAAAAATGCTTTTGCTGAAACGGTTCACATTCAAGCTATCGCTAGTTCTAGTACGAACACATTAGCGGGGGCCATGTTCTTCTTGCCAGCTCTTTACATCTGGAATGTGACAGACGTATCCTTTGTGCAAATGGCGATTCCAATTATCCTTGGCGGCGTTTTAGGTGTTTTATTATGCGTTATGTTCCGTCGCTATTTCGTTGAGGAAATGCACTATGTGTATCCGTTCCCAAGTGGTCGTGCTGCAGCGGAAGTATTGATGAGTAATGAAGGTAGCAAAGCAAAACTTATGCTTGGCTCTGGTTTAATTGCTCTCGTGTATGACTTTATTCTTAATAGTTTGGGGTGGTGGCAAGAGGTTATTCGCACTGCTACCTTTAAGTGGGGGGCAGCCCTTGCAGATCAAACTAAGCTAACTGCATCGGTAGATACTGATGCAGCATTGCTTGGCCTTGGTTATTTTACGGGCCTTCGCTATGCGGCTATCATTGCAGCCGGTTCCTTCTTCTCTTGGTTTGTATGTATTCCGATTGTGTACTATTTAGCGCCTGAACATATCATGCAAATTGGTGGCCATGCAGTTCCATTAGGCGAGGCCCCAATTCGTAAGGTATTCCTTGATTATGTTCGTCATATTGGTATCGGTATGCTCGCTATGGCAGGTATCATCGGTCTAATTACGATGTCCAAAGTAGTAGCAAGCGTTGTTAAAAATGCAGTGCTTGATATCTTTAGTTCTAAAACTGTAGATGTTAATTTGCTTCGTACACAACGTGATGTACCTACATCTTGGATTGGTACTGGCATCTTGTTATGTACAGTTTTATTTGCAGCATATTTCCATTTTATGTATGCTGAAAGCTTCGGACAAACAATTGTAGCGTTCTTAATTGTTCTTATTATGTCCTTCCTATTATCTGTAGTGGGGATTAGCTCTATCGCTTATACAGGTACAGAACCAGTTTCAGGTATGACAATCTTTATGATTATCATCTCCGCTGTATGCTTAACCGCAGCAGGTATGACTGGTAAAGTAGGTATGATTGCAGTGCTCATGATGGCATCCTTTATTGGTACTACCATTGGTATGGCTGGTAACTTCATGTCTGAACTTAAGGTGGCGCACATGACAGGTGCTACACCTAAGAAAATGGAACAATGGCAAATCGTTGGTACTATTCTTTGTGCTGTGCTTTCTGTAGGTGTTATGATTCTTTTAAACGATGCTTATGGATTTGTAGGAGATCATGCATTAAATGCACCTCAAGCGAACGCTATGGCCGCAATCATTGAGCCAATGATGACTGGTGGTAGTGCTCAATGGCCTCTTTACATGGCTGGTGCATTATTTGCAATTATCTTGTGGATGGTAAGAGTTCCGCCGTTGGCATTTGCCTTGGGCACATACTTGCCAATGGAAATTAATACACCATTACTTATCGGAGGTTTGATTGCGTATCTTGTACAAAATAGTACAAAAGATAAAGAATTGGCAGATCTTCGCTTCTCCAAAGGTAGTACAATTGCCTCTGGTCTCGTAGCCGGTGGTGCTATTGGCTCTTTATTCAGTGCAGTGCTTCGCATTGCAGGTGTTGATGTATTCGCTCAAGCTTGGGTAGAAACACCTGAAGCGACATACCTTAGTATCGTAATGTACTTGTTACTCTGTACGTTCTTGTACAAGGTAGCTATGTATATAAAAACTAAACATGCTAAATAAATTAAATATAGTAAATCCTTAATAAAGTGAATTCCTTATGTATTTTATAAATAGCTTGGAATTTTCCATCTTGGGGATGACCGTCTTTATCATGTTTTATCTGTGCTTGGTAAAGGCGGTCTTTTTATATACATAGAAATATTCTTCTTGCTATAGCTAAAAGCTATGCTGATATAATACCTATTGGTATAGTCGGATTTATTGACCCTAACTATATCGAATGTTATCATAAAACTATAATACCTCTAGAGGTATTATTTTTATTATGCTCATAAGTGTAAGTATAGATATATTAGTTGATTAAGAAGAACTCTGTTTCTAGATAGAACGGAGAGAAGTAAGGGTAGTAACATGAAATTAAAGAAAATAGCAGCTCTATTGGGAGCTTTCACCATTGCTAGTAGTTTATTAATCGCTGGCTGTGGTAATACAGGTAATAGTCAGAAGGTATGGCGCGTAGGTACTGATGCGACCTATGCACCGTTTGGTTTTAAAGATAAAGATAGTGGTAAACTAGCTGGTTTTGATATTGATATTATCAATGCTATTGCTAAAGAAGAGGGCATAGAAACCGATATTCAAAACTTGAACTTTGATGCGCTTTTACCAGCACTACAAAGTAATACAATCGACATCGCCATTTCGGATATGACCATTTCTGAAGAACGAGCAAAATCCGTTGATTTTAGTAAACCGTACTATATTGCAGGTAATGGTCTCGTTGTTAACATTGATAACACCAATATTAACAGCTTTAAGGATCTAGAAGGGAAACGCATTGGTGTTTCTATTGGTTCTACTGGTGCAGAGATTGCTAGCAAGATTCCAAATGCCGAGGTACGTCAGTTTAATATCATCGTCGATGCTTTCTTAGAACTACAAAATAAAGGCGTCGATGTAGTTATCAATGATACACCGGTAAACGAGTATTATGTTAATGGTAAGGGCAAAGGTATCGCAAAGGTTACTGGAGAGGACTATGATGCGGCGCCATTAGGCATTGCTGTGAAAAAAGGCAATACAGAGTTGTTAAATAAAATTAATGACGGTCTCGCTAAGATCAAATCAAACGGCAAATACGCAGAGATTTATAAGAAATGGTTTGGCAAGGAGCCACCGGCAGAAGTGCTAAAATAGTTTGTAGATAGTACCAGAACGTTTTATTTGATATAATACGCTTGGTAAGCCTCAGGTTATAAGAGGTAAGTATAGAATGGGTGATATGATGGCTAAACGAAGTGCATTTTTAGATATTGTAAAAGAAAAGGGCGCCCTCGTCTTAGATGGGGCTTTAGGGACTGAATTAGAGCGTTATGGCTGTAATATCCAACATAAGTTGTGGTCTGCTAAAGTTCTCATGGATCAGCCAGATATCATCAAGAAAATACATATTTCTTATTTAGCTGCTGGTGCCGATATCATTCAAAGTTCTGGCTATCAAGCGACAGTAGCAGGCTTTAAGGGCTTAGGTTATGGCACGGAAGAAGCGATAGAGCTCGTTAAACTATCTGTTCGTTTAGCCGTGCAAGCTCGTAATGAGTTTTTAGAAGCAAAGGCGAGTGGGGCACTTACCTTGCGTGGAATTACGCTCGGTGAAGAGACACCGGAGGGGATTAGATATTTTTCTGAAGGTGCATTACCTAAACCGTTGGTGGCAGCTTCTGTAGGTCCTTATGGAGCTTTCTTGGCGGATGGTTCTGAATACCGTGGGTATCCTGATGTACAAACAGAATATCTAGAGGTATTCCATATTCCTCGGTTAGCATTATTCTGTGAAGAAAATCCAGATATATTATCCTTTGAAACCATACCGTCTTATGCTGAAGCTATTGCTATCGCAAGAGCTATGTCTGATCCGTTTACATCAAAAGGTATTCCCGCGTGGATTGCTTTTTCCTGTAAGGATGGTCACCATGTTTCTAGTGGTGAAACCATCATTAAATGCGCACAAATGATTGATAAGGTACATTCTATTACGGGGATTGGTATTAATTGTAGTAAACCTGAACATGTAGAATCTTTGATTAAAGATATTCGAACGGTTACAGATAAGCCGATTGCTGTATATCCTAATCTTGGTGAAAGCTATGATAGTAAAACTAAGACTTGGTTTGGAGATCCTGCATCATTTGTAGACTACGTTGAAGTATGGCGAAAAGCTGGGGCTGAAATCATTGGTGGCTGTTGTAGAACGACACCTGAGATTATCGGTGATATTGCAAAGAAAATTCACAATTAATATATGACTTTAGATATAAAAAAGACGATACATGTGTATCGTCTCTTTATTTTTGTAAATAAAAAAGCAGTGCATAAGCACTGCTTTTACTATGGCGGAGAGACAGGGATTTGAACCCTGGGTACGGGATAACCGCACACATGATTTCCAATCATGCTCCTTCAGCCGCTCGGACACCTCTCCATGTATTCTGTTATGTAACAGGTACTTGTATAGTATATGAAAAAGTTAGATTTATGTCAAGCAAAAAATAGTCGAATTATTGCATATTTACAAGGCTTTTAAAATATAGTATTTGATCTCAATAAATGGGTATAAACCAAAAATCAAAGCTTGGTTTTAGGCGTATAAATCTGGTATATGAAAAGACAAAGCCGCCTGTTTAGGCGGCTTTGTTATTTGTATTAGAATACGTCTTTAATTTCAGCGGCTTCGATGGACGCTTTGATATCGTCTGCCATTTTTTCAATTAATGGAAGGTCTTCTTCTTTCAAAGAGGATTTGATATCTAGTGGTTCGGAAACGATTTCAATGTCTTTGAAGTCATTTTCGAAATGGGAAACCATTGTTTTCATCGCAGCGGAAGCCCAAGAGTGGTTACCGATGATGGATACTTTATGGTTTTGGAAGTTAAGGGCTTTTAATTCATGGATAAAGTTTTCCATAGTAAGGTATAGATTCAAGTTATATGTAGGTGCGATAGTTACCAAGTTAGTATATTTCCAAGCATCGGAGATGATGTAGGAAGCATTAGTTTTGGAAACATCGTAAATTTTGATATCTGTAACGCCACGTTTGGATAGTTGTTTAGCCAATTGTTGAGCAATAGCACGAGTATTGCCGTACATGGAACCAAAAGCGATAACAACACCTTTTTGTTCGGCTGTATAGCTGGACCAATGTAAGTATTTGTGCGTGATATATTGGATAGATTCAGGAGTGCGCCAGATTGGACCATGAAGTGGAGCAATGCGTTTGATATCAAGATTAGAAACTTTACGAAGCGCATTTTGTACTTGAGGTCCGTATTTACCAACAATATTTGTATAGTAACGACGGGCTTCTTCTTCATATGTGGCTACGAAATCGGTTTGGTCAGCAAAGATATTACCATTAACTGTACCGAATGTACCAAAAGCATCTGCAGAGAACAATGTGCCTGTAGATTTTTCGTATGTACAAGTTACTTCAGGCCAGTGAACCATAGGCATAGTGTAAGAAACTAATGTATGTTTACCCAAACAGATTTCATCGCCTTCTTTAATTTGATGGTATTGTTCTGGTTTTGGAGTGTTGTAGAATTGCTCAAACATGCGGAATGTTGTAGCATTACCTACCATTTTACAATTTGGATAACGTTCCAATGTTTCCAATAATGTTTGGCAATGATCAGGTTCCATATGGTTTACGACGATGTAATCGAGTTCACGACCATTTAAGAGGTGAGTCAAGTTGTCGAAGTACTCTTCACGAATTTCAGCATCTACAGAGTCTACCACACAAGTCTTTTCATCGTCGATGAAATAGCTGTTATAGCTAACACCATTTGGAATAGGGAATAAGTTTTCGAAACGTTCTGTTGTCCAGTCATTACTACCAATCCAGTAGATATTATGAGTCATTTTCTGAGCACAATGCATAATAAAATCCTTTCTTAACTCACACTAGGTATGTATAGGTTTACATAAAACTCATGTCTGTAAATATATTATCAATTAATAATACTAATATTTTCGAAAAAAATCAATATGATAGGCTTTGCAAATATGGAAAATGTGAAAGATATCATTTGCATAATAGATACATGTATAACTTTGATGGGAAATAAGTAGGACTTATTTGTCTAATTATGATTTCTATTCGTAAAGATATAACACTTTTATAAAATGAGAAAAGCCTACTGGAGGTAGTAGGCTTTCACATGAAAGTATAGTAACCAATTATTTAAAGTATTTTACGCCAGATGTAAAGATTGGCATTTCTAGTTGGCCCGGAATATTTTTGCTAATACCGGCGCCACAGCGTTCGGAGTGTGCCATTTTGCCGAATACGCGACCATCAGGACTATAAATACCTTCGATAGCGGCTACAGATTGATTTGGATTGAAGCGACTATCCATGGAGGCAATACCATCAAAGTCTACATATTGTGTAGCGATTTGGCCGGTTTTATTGAACTCTAACACTTGTTGAGGGGAAGCAATAAATCGACCTTCGCCGTGGGAAATTGGTACCGTGTAAATTTCACCTGCCTTGGCATCGCTCATCCAAGGAGATTTAGTGGAAATAACTTTCGTGTTGACCATGCGAGACAAGTGACGACCAATCGTGTTGTATGTCAATGTAGGATGATCTGCGGTTAACGTTTCAATATGTCCACCAGGTAACAAGCCTAATTTGATGAGCGCTTGGAAGCCGTTACAAATACCTAATACAAGGCCATCCTGTTTGTACAAGAGGTTTTCTAAGCCTTCTGCAAGGTATGGATTGCGGAAGAGGGTAGCCATGAATTTACCAGAACCATCTGGCTCGTCACCAGCGCTGAAACCTCCTGGGAACATAAGAATTTGAGACTCTGCTAATTTAGCTTTGATTACGTCGATAGATTCTTTTAATTGTTCTGGAGTTTGGTTGCGGATGACTACGATATCTGTTTCTGCACCAGCCCGCTCGAAGGCGCGAGCAGAGTCAAATTCACAGTTTGTACCAGGGAATACTGGGATGAGAACTTTTGGTTTTGCACCTAAGAAAGCACTGCGAGGCTTAGCGTGTTGGTCGTGAATGTAAGCGACTGCTTCACCAAAACTATTTGGAGCGTGCATAGGGAAGATGTCGTTTAGAGGTGCTTCGTAGGCAGTCTGTACCTCTTTAAGGGATACAGATTGACCTTCCCACTCGATAACAGGTGCGGCTTGTGTTACACCGATAACTTTTACATCAGGCAACTCTAAAAGATAGTTAACAGCTGTAATATCTACTTCAACAATGAAGGAACCGAGAGCAGGTTGGAAGATACCACGTTCAGCGTATTTATCGAATTTAACACCGATATTATTGCCGAGCGCCATTTTTGTTACTGCTTCAGGAATGCCGCCTTGATCAACTACATAGGCGGAGTAAACGCGACCTTTTTCGATTTGTTCTTGTAGTGTATCGCAGTTTTCTTTGAATCGATCCCAATCAGGAGTGTCATCGTATGTACGAGGTACATCAAAGAATACAAGGCGATGATCTACGCCTTTAAGATCTTGGCTCATGATATTATCTACATGAGTTGTACCAACCGCAAAGGATACGAGGGTAGGCGGAACCGTAAGGTCCATAAATGTACCGCTCATAGAATCTTTGCCGCCGATAGCCCCGATTTCAAGCTCTTTTTGTGCCTTATAAGCACCTAGGAGGGCCGCCACTGGCTTACCCCAAGATTCTTTAGAGTGGAGGCGTTCGAAATATTCTTGTAATGTTAAGTATGCATCTTCACGGCGACCGCCAAGAGCTACTAATTTTGCTACAGATAAAAGCACTGCATATTGTGCACCATGATAAGGGCTCCATGCAGATAACTCAGGTACAAAGCCATGAGTCATGATGCTAGCCGTTGTAGTTTCACCGTTTAGAACAGGTAATTTGGCCACCATGCCTTGGGTAGGCGTTTTTTGGGACTTACCACCGAATGGCATGAGCACCGTATTAGCACCCACAGTGCTGTCAAAACGTTCTGCTAAGCCTTGTTGGGAGGCTGCATTTAAATCGGATACGGCTGTGAGCCATTTTTCTTTGAAGTTATCTGCACTAGCAGAACCGCGTAAGAAGTAGGAGCGATCTGCTGGAGCTTTTACGATAGCTTCTTGTTGTTGGCTAGCACCATTTGTATTTAAAAAGTCACGGCTAATATCTACAATTGTTTCTCCATTCCAGTTCATAACAAGGCGATTTGTATCAGTTACCTTAGCTACAACTGTGCATTCCAAGTTTTCTTCGTCGCAGTATGCTTTGAACGCTTCTACATCAGAAGCGGCGATGACACAGGCCATGCGCTCTTGTGATTCAGAAATGGCTAACTCTGTACCGTCGAGGCCAGCGTATTTTTTAGGGACTAAGTCGAGATTGATTGATAAACCGTCAGTTAATTCACCGATAGCGACAGATACACCGCCTGCGCCGAAGTCATTACAACGTTTGATAAGTGTCGTTACTTCGCCACGACGGAATAAACGTTGGATTTTACGCTCTGTAAGAGCATTGCCTTTTTGAACCTCTGCACCGCATGTGGATAGAGAGTCAACGGTATGTTCTTTAGAGGAACCTGTAGCGCCACCACAGCCATCACGACCAGTTTTACCACCCAGCAATACTACAACATCACCGGCAGTAGGCTCTTCGCGGCGAACTTGGCTGCGAGGTGCGGCGCCGATAACAGCACCAATTTCCATGCGTTTCGCTACGTAGCCAGGATGGTAATATTCTTTTACTTCACCTGTAGCAAGGCCAATTTGGTTGCCGTAAGAGGAATAGCCACGAGCCGCTTCTTGGGTGATTTTCTTTTGTGGTAGTTTTCCTTCTAACGTATCTTCAAGGCTTGTATGTGGATCGCCAGAGCCTGTGATGCGCATAGCTTGGTATACGTAAGCGCGGCCACTCAATGGGTCGCGAATACAGCCACCTAAACAGGTAGCTGCGCCACCAAATGGTTCGATTTCGGTAGGGTGGTTATGGGTTTCGTTTTTGAACAATAACAACCATTCTTCGGTTTTGCCGTTTACATCGACAGGTACGATAATGGTACATGCATTGATTTCATCGGATTCATCGAGATTTGTTAGACCGCCAGCGTGGCGCAATTCTTTTACAGACAATGTAGCCATGTCCATGAGGGAGCGAGCTTTTTTCTTAGTCGTGTAGAGCTCGGTACGACCATCCATATATTCTTCGAGGGCTTCCTTTATAGAGCCTGTGAAGCGACTGTCTTCAATAGTGATATCCGTCAATTCCGTCATAAAGGTAGTGTGACGGCAGTGGTCAGACCAATATGTATCGAAGAGGCGGATTTCTGTAATCGTAGGATTGCGGTGTTCTACCTTTGCGTATTGTTGTCTAATCATTTGAAGGTCTGCTAATGTCATAGCAAGACCGTATTTTTTGATGAGCGCTTCTAAATCAGCATCGCTCATTGTAGTAAATCCATCGATTGTTGCCACCGGCTTTGGATCCTCTAAATCGAGAGCTAATGTATTTGGTACATCAAGGCTCGCTTCGCGGGAATCAACAGGGTTAATGTAGTATGCTTTGATGGCATTTTCCTGTTCTTTGGTGAAAGTACCTTCGATAGCGTATACGCGAGCGCAACGTACGATGTGGCCAGATGTAAGGGTGAGCATAGAAATACATTGCTCTGCACTGTCAGCACGTTGATCGTATTGCCCTGGCACATATTCAACAGCGAATACAAAGCCTTGAACACTTGGGATTTCTTCTAATACTGTATCTACAGGAGGTTCAGAGAAAATAAGATTTTTTGCAGACTCTAAATCTTTTGCATCTAAATGTTCGATGTCGTATCGTTCATAGATAGTTACACTTATAGCAGGCATAGATAATTCCTGTTGTAAGGTAAGTAACATGCGTTGTGCTTCTTGGTTGAAAGATTCTCGTTTTGTTACGAATAATCGTTGTATAGCCATTGTAGCCTCCTGTAATGTATATAATTCCCTATGGGATATTGACAAATTAAGTATAGTCGGTCTAGACTTATAAGTAAAGATAATCTTACTAATGAAAAGATTAGAAATACTAATAAATATGAAAAGTTCATGAAGGTCATAAGACCTAACTTTCATGAAGATTTCTA
>CAMUQE010000057.1 GCA_947096075.1 Veillonella parvula
AGTGCTGGGATTACAGGCATGAGCCACCGTGCGTGGCCTATATATTATTTTTTTATATTGATAAGACTCTATATGTTGTATTGAGATAGTTCGATATACATAAAAAACAACAATATATACTATTAAATTGATAATTCCTGTGAGTTATATCGGTGTGAATAAAACTTATGTGAAAATGTAAAAACCTATGCGTTTTAGTCATAATGCACGGTCGGGGTGTGATAAAAAATACATTTTAGTCATATAAGTTGACAATACATTGGATGTGGACTACGATGAAGTCGGTTTAAGGAACGTATTAGACCAAAGAGATTCAATTGTCGTTTAACAATGTTACTCTTAAAGGAGATGGTTATGGTGATAGACATCAAAGACCGCGTAAAAAATGTGGACCTGCAAGGTAAAATTGTCACTGCTTATGATGCAGCTCAGTTGATTAACCCTAATGATAAAGTTGGTATTTCCGGCTTTACACCATCAGGTTATGCAAAAGTTGTGCCATTGGCATTGGCAGAACGAATGGAAAAAGAACCATTCAAAATCGATTTATGGACAGGTGCTTCTGTAGGTGATGAAGCCGATGGTGCGTTAACTCGTGCTAATGGTATTAATCGCCGCTTTCCATATCAAACCAATAAAGATATGAGAAAGGCTTTAAATGGTGGAGATGTTAAATACATCGATATGCATTTAAGCACAATGGCACAAAATATTCGTTATGGATTTTTCGGGGATTTAGATGTAGCAATTATTGAAGTATGTCAAATCAACGAAGATGGTTCTTTAGTACCGACTACTTCTGTTGGTAATTCTCCAACATTTGTTAGTCAAGCTAAAAAGGTTATCGTAGAGGTAAATGTATCTCAACCATTATCTTTAGTTGGTATGCATGATATCTATGAACCGTTGGATCCACCACATCGTAAACCAATTCCGTTGGAACAGGCCGGCGATCGTATCGGTACAGAAGCAATACCTTGTGATCCTAGCAAAATCATTGCTGTGGTTCCAAGTGATGTACCTGATACAACAAGACCTTTAGCTGCTATTGATGATGATGCAAAGGCAATGAGTCAACATCTTATCAAATTCTTTGAACAAGAAATTGCAGAAGGTCGTTTGCCTAAAAACTTGCTTCCATTGCAATCCGGCGTAGGCTCTGTAGCAAATGCGGTAATCAGTGGCTTGGCTCAAGGGCCTTTCACAGATTTATCTATTTATACAGAAGTAATTCAAGACGGTATGTTTGACTTAATCGATGCTGGTAAAGTAACTGTATGTTCCGGTACTGCATTGAGTCCTTCTCCAGATGGATTGAAACGTTTCTATGCGAATATTGATGAATATCGTAAAAAAATAATTCTTCGTCCGCAAGAAATTTCCAATAACCCTGGTATTGCTCGTCGTATTGGTGTCATTGCCATGAATACCGCTATCGAATTTGATATTTTTGGCAATGTAAACTCTACTCATATTATGGGTAGCAAAATGATGAATGGTGTTGGTGGTTCTGGTGATTTTGCACGTAGTGCATATCTCACTATCTTCTGTACCAACTCCGTTGCTAAAAATGGCGACATTAGTTCTATCGTTCCATATGTATCCCATGTGGATCATCCAGAACATGACACTATGATTTTCTGTACAGAACAAGGTGTTGCTGACTGTCGTGGTTTAAGTCCAGTGGAAAGAGCTCGTTTGATTATTGAAAAATGTGCTCACCCAGACTACAAACCTATGTTAACTGAATACCTAGAAAAAGCATTAGCTGCAACAAAGAATGCCCATACACCAATGTTGCTTGATGAAGCTCTTTCTTGGCATAAACGCTTCACAGAAACTGGAAGCATGAAAAAATAACCTGTTTTTTTAGGAGGATGATGAAAACATGGCTTACGAAAACTTAAAAGCCCAAATTGCTGAGTACAACAAACTTTGTGACGAAAAATGCGCAAAAACTCCAGAACGTCAAAACTTAAAATACAACCGTGTGTATACACCAGTTGATATCGAAGGCTTTGACTATGAACGCGATTTGGGAATGCCTGGCGAATTCCCTTATACTCGTGGCGTACAACCTACTATGTACCGTGGTCGTTTCTGGACAATGCGTATGTATGCAGGCTTCGCTACAGCTGAAGAATCTAACAAACGTTACCGCTACCTAATCGAATCTGGTGCAACAGGCTTGTCCTGTGCATTCGATTTGCCAACTCAAATCGGTTATGACTCTGATGATGTTATGGCTGAAGGCGAAGTTGGTAAAGTAGGTGTAGCGATTGACTCTTTGGCAGATATGGAAATCTTGTTCGATGGCATCGACCTTGGCAAAGTATCCACTTCCATGACAATCAACGCTCCAGCATCCGTTTTGTTGGCAATGTATATCGCAGTAGCTGAAAAACAAGGTGTACCTTCCACAGAATTGAAAGGTACTATTCAAAATGATATTTTGAAAGAATATGCAGCTCGTGGTACTTATATTTTCCCTCCAAAACCATCTATGCGTTTGATCACTAATATCTTCGAATATTGTTCTCAATACGTTCCAAAATGGAATACAATTTCTATCTCCGGTTACCACATCCGTGAAGCAGGTTCCACAGCAGCACAAGAAATCGCATTCACAATTGCTGATGGTATCGCATACGTAGAAGCAGCTTTGAAAGCTGGTCTTGATGTTGATACATTTGCTGGTCGTCTTTCCTTCTTCTGGAATGCTCATAATAATGTACTTGAAGAAGTTGCTAAATTCCGCGCATCTCGTCGCTTATGGGCAACAATCATGAAAGAACGTTTTGGTGCAAAAAAACCAAAATCCATGATGCTCCGTGTACATACTCAAACAGCTGGCTCTATGTTGACTGCACAACAAGTTGATAACAATATCGTTCGTGTTGCTCTTCAAACTGCAGCTGCTGTAATGGGCGGTACTCAATCCTTACATACAAACTCTCGTGACGAAGCTTTGGCTCTTCCTACAGAAGCATCTGTACAAGTAGCTCTTCGTACTCAACAAATCGTGGCTTATGAATCTGGCTTAGCTGACGTAGTTGACCCATTGGGCGGCTCCTACTATGTTGAAGCTATGACTAACGCTATCTATGACGAAGCTATGGCATACATCAAGAAAATTGATGAAATGGGCGGCGCTGTAGTAGCAATCGAAAAAGGCTACATCCAAAAAGAAATTCAAGAATCCGCTTACAAATGGCAAATGGAAGTTGAATCTGGCTTGCGCACAATCGTTGGCGTAAACAAATTCCAAGTTGAAGAAGAAGCTCCAAAAGACTTGCTTCGCGTAGACGCTTCCGTAGGTGTAAACCAATCCAAGAAAACTCAAGCAGTTCGTGCTAACCGCGATCAAGCCGCAGTTGATAAAGCCTTAGCTGATTTGAAAGCTGGCGCAGCTGACGAATCTGTTAACTTGATGCCATTAATTCTTGCAGCAGTTAAAACATATGCTACTTTGGGTGAAATTTGTAATGTATTGCGCGAAGTATTCGGTGAATACGAAGCTCATTCTACATTATAATATCGGCTGATTTCGGAGGTAATATATCATGGCAGAAAAACGTATTAGAGTAATTGTAGCAAAACCAGGTCTTGATGGTCATGACCGTGGTGCAAAAGTAGTAGCACGCGCACTTCGCGATGCTGGTTTCGAAGTAATCTACACTGGTCTTCGTCAAACACCAGAACAAATCGTTGAAGCAGCGCTTTCTGAAGACGTTAATGTAGTTGCATTATCTCTTCTTTCCGGTGCTCACAATACATTGTTCCCTAAAATTGTTGAACTTTTGAAAGAAAAAGGCATGGGGGATGTTCTTGTAATCGGTGGTGGCGTTATTCCTGACGCTGATATCCCTGGCTTGAAAAAAGCTGGCGTAGCGGCAGTATTTACACCTGGCACACCAACTAGCGATATCGTTAACTTTATTAAAGAAAACGTAAAATAATTGCTTGGGCAAAGAGGGGTGCAACTCTAATAGTTGGCTCCCCTTTATTCCCATATTCGAAGATAGGTGGTGAGGCGAATGGATTTAGTTAAAGGCCTTTTTGAAGGTTCTAGACTAGCCTTAGCACGGTCCATAACAGCTGTAGAAAACGAGTATGATAATGCTATCAGTATTATGAAGGCAATTTACCCTAAAACGGGGAACGCACGTATTCTCGGTATTACAGGGGCCCCTGGTGCTGGTAAAAGTACTTTGACCGATAAGGTGGTTAAACATTATTTAGATCAAGGTAAAAAAATCGGCATCGTTGCCATCGACCCAACTAGCCCATTCTCTGGAGGTGCTATCTTGGGGGACCGTATTCGAATGAATGATTTAACATTAAATGAAAATGTATTCATTCGAAGCATGGGCACGCGTGGTAGTCTTGGTGGATTATCTAAAAAGACTGCAGACGTTGTAAAACTCATGGATGCCTTTGGCATGGATTTAGTAATTATTGAAACTGTAGGCGTAGGTCAATCTGAAGTAGATATTGTAAAAAATGCTGATACTACATTGGTTGTACTGGTTCCTGGTCTCGGTGATGATATCCAAGCTATCAAGGCGGGTATTCTTGAAATTGGCGATGTATTTGCTATCAACAAAGCTGACCGAGATGGTTGCGATCGTTTGAATGTAGAAATTGAAATGATGCTTGACCTAGATTCTCGTGAAGTAAAATGGCGCCCACCAATTAAGCGCACAATTGCTAGTAAAGACCAAGGCGTAGATGAACTTATCGACGCTTTAGATGAACATTTTGAGTATCTTGAAGATTCTGGTGAATTGGAATCTCGTCGGGCAGAACGTACTCGTGATGAAATCATCGCAATGATTAATGAACAAATTGGTCGTTATGTAGCTGATAAAATTGCTACAAGCGACGAATTTAATAGCCAAGTGGCAGCTGTTAATGAACGCGAAAGCGATCCATATACAGTTGTTAATGGCGTAATGACAAGCGTGCTAAAGTAGACGGCGACTACATAGCATTAGAGATTTAGCCTTGAAAAGGAGATAATCAAAATGGCTTTTAAAGTATTACAAGTGGATCACATTGGTATTGGTGTTAATGATTTAGCAGCAACTAAAGAATTCTATAAAAATGCATTAGGCATTGAACATCTTCCTGAAGACGAAATCGTAGAAGAACAAAAGGTAAAAGTATCTTTCTTCCCTTGTGGTGATGCTGAACTTGAATTCTTAGAAACTACAACTCCAGATGGCCCTATCGGTAAATTTATCGAAAAAAATGGCGGTCGTGATGGTATCCAACACGTTGCATTGCGCGTTGATAATATTGAAAATGCTATTGCTGATTTGATGGCTAAAGGCGTTCGTATGATTGACGAAAAACCTCGTTATGGTGCAGGCGGCTCCGCAATTGCTTTCTTACATCCAAAAGCAACTGGCGGTGTTTTGCTTGAATTATGTCAACGTATGAAATAATACAGTATCCAATTCACATCATTATATATGAGTTGTAGATATACATATACATATAATCCTAGGTTATATATTAAATATGTATGCTTCTTGAACTTTATTCATTTATGAAATAAAATGATACTGTAACAAGTTTTATTTGGAGGTGCTATAATGGCAACAGTGCAGGAAAAAATCGAGTTATTGCACGAAAAACTAGCTAAAGTTAAAGCTGGTGGCGGCGAAAAACGCGTTGAGAAACAACATGCTCAAGGCAAAATGACTGCTCGCGAACGCTTGGCTAAATTGTTCGATGATAATTCCTTCGTTGAACTTGATCAATTCGTTAAACATCGTTGTGTTAACTTCGGTCAAGAAAAGAAAGAATTACCAGGCGAAGGTGTAGTAACAGGTTATGGTACTATCGACGGTCGTTTAGTATATGCATTCGCACAAGATTTCACTGTAGAAGGTGGTTCTCTTGGTGAAATGCATGCTGCTAAAATCGTTAAAGTACAACGTTTAGCAATGAAAATGGGTGCTCCTATTGTTGGTATCAACGATTCCGGCGGTGCTCGTATTCAAGAAGCAGTAGATGCCCTTGCTGGTTACGGTAAAATTTTCTTTGAAAATACAAATGCATCTGGTGTTATTCCACAAATTTCCGTAATCATGGGTCCATGTGCGGGCGGTGCTGTATATTCTCCAGCATTGACTGACTTCATCTACATGGTTAAAAATACTTCTCAAATGTTCATCACTGGTCCTGCAGTAATCAAATCTGTAACTGGTGAAGAAGTAACTGCTGAAGATCTTGGTGGTGCAATGGCTCACAACTCCGTGTCTGGTGTTGCTCACTTTGCAGCTGAAAATGAAGATGATTGTATCGCTCAAATTCGTTACTTATTAGGCTTCTTGCCATCCAACAATATGGAAGATGCTCCATTGGTAGATACTGGTGACGATCCAACTCGTGAGGATGAAAGCTTAAATAGCTTGTTGCCAGATAACAGTAACATGCCTTACGACATGAAAGATGTTATCGCAGCTACTGTAGATAATGGCGAATACTATGAAGTACAACCATTCTATGCTACAAATATCATTACTTGCTTCGCTCGTTTTGATGGTCAATCCGTTGGTATCATTGCTAACCAACCAAAAGTAATGGCTGGTTGCTTGGACATTAACGCTTCTGACAAATCTTCCCGTTTCATCCGTTTCTGTGATGCTTTCAATATTCCAATCGTTAACTTTGTTGACGTTCCTGGTTTCTTGCCTGGCACAAATCAAGAATGGGGCGGTATCATTCGTCATGGTGCTAAAATGTTATATGCTTACTCTGAAGCTACAGTACCAAAAATTACTGTTATCACTCGTAAAGCATATGGCGGTTCCTACCTCGCTATGTGTTCCCAAGATTTGGGCGCGGATCAAGTATATGCTTGGCCTACATCCGAAATTGCTGTAATGGGTCCTGCTGGTGCAGCTAATATCATCTTCAAGAAAGACGAAGATAAAGATGCTAAAACAGCTAAATATGTAGAAGAGTTTGCGACTCCTTACAAAGCTGCAGAACGTGGCTTCGTAGATGTTGTAATCGAACCAAAACAAACTCGTCCGGCAGTTATCAACGCTTTGGCAATGCTTGCAAGCAAACGCGAAAACCGTGCTCCAAAGAAACATGGTAATATTCCATTATAATTCGATTCGGTAAACATATCATCGAATTTGGGAGATACCTTTCTTTACTACTTTTTTAGAAAGGGGAATGATTATGGAAGGACAAGCAGTTACTACCAATCCTTGGTTAATCATGGCGATTAATATGACAGTTGTATTTGCTGTATTGATAGCTTTAGGTATTCTTATGGAAATCGTACATTTAATCGATCCAACTAAGAAGAAAAAAGAAGCACCAGCAGCAACTGCTCCTGTTGCTACTCCAACAGCTACTCCTGTAGCTCCAGCAAATGCATCTGCTCAAAATGAGGATGAAGTAGTAGCAGCTATCGTAGGTGCCATTGTGGCGATGGGGTACTCATCTGAACAAATTGCATCTATTCGACCTACAGCAACCAGTGCTAAATGGCGCTTGGAAGGTCGCTTAAGCGGTAGAGGTTAAAATAATTTTAGGAGGCATTTGTAATGAGCAATGCTACAACAACTAACGGTAAAGCTCCATCTCAAGATGTAGTAGCAGTAATCGTTGGTGCATTAGCGGCAATGGGTTATTCCGCTGATCAAATCGCACATATCCGTCCAATCGTAAGCTACAATTGGAAAATGGAAGGCCGTTTGCGTGGTAATCGATAAGATAATTGGCTAATTTGATAATCCATGGGATTATTCAATTTATATGTGTAAAAATATTTATAAGTTTTGTGTAGAAATTACACATTTTGGAGGAATTTAAGATGAAAAAATTCAACGTTACAGTAAATGGTACAGCATATGATGTAGAAGTTAATGAAGTGAAAGCAGCGGCTCCTGCAGCAGCTCCTAAAGCGGCTCCAGCAGCAGCTCCAGCTCCTAAAGCAGCTCCTGCACCAGCTCCTGCTGCAGCAGCAGCTCCAGTTCCAGCAGGTGCTGAAACTGTAAAAGCTCCAATGCCTGGTAAAATCTTATCTGTAGCAGTATCTGCTGGTCAAGCAGTTAAAAAAGGCGAAACTTTGTTGATTCTTGAAGCTATGAAAATGCAAAATGAAATCGCAGCTCCACATGATGCTGTAGTTTCCGAAGTTCGCGTATCTGCTAACCAAACTGTATCCACTGGCGATGACATGGTTGTTCTTGGCTAATACCAAGTGTTGTATGACGTGGCTGCGCCACGTCATCTAACAATTTTATATTTGTGAAAGGGGAACGCATATGGAGGCTTTTGCTGTTGCGATACAATCTGTTATTAACGATAGCGGGTTCCTCGCATTTACAACAGGCAATGCTATTATGATTCTTGTAGGTTTGATCCTATTGTATTTAGCATTTGCTCGTGAGTTCGAACCATTATTGTTGGGTCCGATTGCGTTTGGTTGTTTACTTGCCAATATTCCTCGTAACGGTTTCGAAGAAGGCGTTATGGCGCTTATTAGTGCAGGTATCTCTCAAGAAATCTTCCCACCTTTAATTTTCCTTGGTGTAGGTGCAATGACTGACTTTGGTCCACTCATTGCCAATCCTAAAACATTGCTTTTAGGGGCTGCAGCTCAAATTGGTGTATTTGCTGCCTTAGGTGGCGCAATGATGCTTGGCTTTACAGCTCAAGAAGCGGCTGCTATTGGTATCATCGGCGGTGCTGATGGTCCTACATCCATTTACTTAGCTACTAAGCTAGCTCCTCATTTATTAGGTGCTATCGCGGTTGCCGCATATTCCTATATGTCCTTGGTACCGTTGATTCAACCACCTGTAATGAAACTCTTCACTACTCAAAAAGAACGTGAAATTGTTATGGAACAATTGCGCGAAGTAACACGTTTTGAAAAAATTGTGTTCCCAATCGTTGCAACGATCTTCATTTCCTTATTGCTTCCTTCCATTACATCCCTTTTAGGTATGTTGATGTTAGGGAACTTGTTCCGTGAATCTGGCGTAACTGATCGTTTGTCTGATACTTCTCAAAACGCATTGATCAATACAGTTACAATTTTCTTAGCAACTGGTACTGGCTTGACAATGAGTGCGGAACACTTCTTAAGCTTAGAAACCATCAAAATTATTCTTTTAGGCTTATTCGCATTTATTTGCGGTACAGCTGGTGGCGTATTGTTCGGTAAATTGATGAGCTTAGTAGATGGTGGTAAAACAAATCCACTTATTGGTTCTGCTGGTGTATCCGCGGTTCCAATGGCAGCTCGCGTATCTCAAGTAGTAGGTGCGAAAGCTAACCCAGCTAACTTCTTGCTCATGCATGCTATGGGACCTAACGTAGCTGGTGTTATCGGTACAGCAGTAGCTGCAGGTACAATGCTTGCTATGTTGTCTAACCACTAATAATTTAATAATTATTCACCCAGGTGTACCTAAATAGGTACACCTATTGGTGAATCAAAAAGCCCTTGGTAATTATGTAATCATACATAAAAGGGAATATTTGCAATAAATGCTTTTCAGATCGGTCATTAGGTGATTAGCAAGATTTCACAGAATAACCTTCTAGTGCTTTAAATATAGTAGAGGTGGTCACTTGTTATCAATTGAATTAAAAATACTGATTTGTTTTGTTTGGGCATTTATTGTTTTTTTTATTACTGCACTGATTATCGGTGCTGAAGGTAAAGCTAAATGGTTTCAGCAGAGAACTAAATATTCTTGGTTTAACCGCCGTGGTTTTCTTGGTGAAACTTTATTATTTGGGTATCCTAAAACAAGAGAGGGATATGGGATTACTTTTATAATGGCTTCTGCCATTGGTATCGTAGGTTATATTTTATATCTCTTATAATTATGTCAGTGCATTTCTCTGAAGGGAGATGATGATGTATGGGTACTGCAGAACAAACCTTAATCGTCCTTGCAGTCATGGCTGTTTTATTCGTTACGGAAATTATTCCGTTGGCTATCACTTCTTTAGGCGGCGCAATTACGTTAGGCCTTATGGGTATTATTACTCCTAAGGTTGTATTCTCTGGTTTATCTGATAGTACAGTTGTGTTGTTTGCTGGTATGTTCGTTGTTGGTGCTGCATTGTTCTATACCGGTTTAGCTCAAAAAATTGGGGAAACCGTAGTAAAACGTGCAGGTACTAGCGAAAATGGCTTAATGCTTGCAATTATGGTTGTTACAGCTACCATGTCCGCATTCTTGTCTAACACTGGTACAACAGCTGCATTACTTCCTGTAGTTGTTGGTATCTGTGCTGTTGCGAAGATTCCTGCATCTCGCCAATTGATGCCATTAGCATTTGCTGCTGGTATCGGTGGTATCATTACAATGGTTGGTACACCTCCAAATATTATCGTAAGTGGTACATTAACTAAATTTGGTCTTGCACCTTTTGGTTTCTTTGAATTTGCTTGGATCGGTATTCCTTTGACTATTGCTACTATCATTTTCATGATGCTCATTGGTAAACACTTATTACCTAAACATGAAATCACTGATGCTGGTGAAGTTGAACAAGAAGTAGCTGCTGAAGATATTTCTAACGATCCTAAGAAACAATTGTTCTCTGGTCTTATTCTTTTAGGCGTTATCATCGCTATGATTTTAGGTGACTTCCTAAAAGGTTTTGGTATTAACTTACCATTGAGCATGGTTGCCGTTATCGGTGCAATGCTTTGCGTATTAACTGGTTGCTTGAACGAAAAACAAGCTTACACATCCATTGACTGGGTAACAATCTTCTTGTTTGCTGGTATGATGCCAGTAGCAACTGCACTTGACCAATCTGGTGCAGGTAAAATGATTGCCGATGCAGTAATTGGCGTTATGGGTTCCGATCCTAGCCCTTACTTTGCAACAGGCGTATTGTTTGTTTTGTCTTGTGTTATGACTCAATTTATGTCTAACACTGCATCTTGTGCATTATTGGCTCCTATCGGTATCTCCATTGCCCAAGGTATGGGTGCTGATCCCCATGCTGTATTGATGGCTATCGGCGTTGCTGCATCTTGTGCATTTGGTACACCTGTAGGTACACCTCCAAATACATTGGTACTTGGTCCTGGCCAATACAGATTTATGGATTATGTAAAAGCTGGTGTTCCATTGATTTTAGTTTGCTTCGTAGTAAGCTTAATTATTATTCCAATGGTATGGCCATTCTTCCCTGGTAAATAATAGGGGATAGGTTATTCTACTATAAGCATAAAAACGAGGTCGAATCGTAAGATTCGACCTCGTTTTTATGATTATTTTTTGTCAAAGTCGCACTCGGTAAATCAATAAATATAGTATTTGATTTAGTTTTATGAAAATATGCTACGTGGATTAAATTATTTTAATTAAATTGGGCAATAAAAACCAATGATAATAAATATTGATAATTGAATTCCTAGTATAGTAGTACGTATTTTAATTGAAATGATAATTAGTGT
>CAMUQE010000058.1 GCA_947096075.1 Veillonella parvula
TTCTTTTGTGAAAATCATATGTGGTTATTTCATAATTTATATTTATTAATAGTTAAGAGAAGTTTAGTTTAACTATATCTTTTTTGCCCTAAATGATAGTTATTTTTAAGTTATCTTTAACGTTTTGTAGTATAATAAACTATTGTAATTACTATATATAACTATAATAAAAGTACTAATACAAGGAGTGGATATAGATGCAGCCATTTCGATTTATACACTGTGGTGACCTGCATTTAGGGGCACCCTTTCAATATGCTACAGGTATTAGCAATGCCGTTGATCGTGCCGTGAGTGAAGCTACCTATGTAGCTTTAGATGAAATTGTTGATACTGCTATTGCGGAACATGTTCATGCTGTCGTGATAGCTGGTGATATTTATAATAGCGAAGATCATAATTTAGAGGCTCAAGTTCGTTTTGTGCGCGCCATGTATCGCTTGGCAGAGCATCGTATTGCGGTCTATATGGTGCAAGGTAATCATGATCCTGCTGAAAGTTGGAAAGCGCAACTGCAGATGCCAGATAATGTACATGTATTTTCTAGCGAACAAGTGCAACGCTTTCCGCTCATCGTTAACAATATAGAAATTGGTGGCGTATATGGCATTAGCTGTGGTCATGGTAATGAAAGTGACAATTATGCCCGCCAATACCGAGCTTTTGAGCGGGATGAGTTTTCTCTTGCTGTTATGCATGGGAGCGTTGGTTCTAGTGTAGGTTCTGAAAATCACAATGTAACAGGACCTTGTAGCTTAACTGATTTAGTAGAGGCCGCTATGGATTACTGGGCATTAGGTCATATTCATAAATCTCAAGTTCTTAGCGAGGAACCTCTCGTTGTGTATGCAGGGAATCCACAAGGCTTGCATCGTAAAGAAACTGGTCCGAAGGGATGTTATCTTGTGAATGTATCTCACAATGGACATTGTAAACCGAGATTTATCGAAACAAGCGCCATTCGATTTGAGGAAATTAAGATCGATATTGCAGGTATGCAAAATGAAACAGATTTTTTGGAGATTTTGCGTCGTAAAAAAGATAATCTACGCAAGCAACATAAGAAAAACATCTTGTTATCCATCGTTTTAGCCGGCACGGGTCCGCTACATCGCCTATGTACGCAAGAGGAGATTCGAAAACTATGGTTGCAAGAGTCTCAAAATGAAGAGAAAGGCAAATCTATATTCGTTATGCCTTACCGTATTATTTCTAATACACGACCTAGTATTAATCTAGTTGAACGACGTTTATTAACAGATGTAGTAGGTGATTACTTGCGTGCTTATGACGATATGGTAGATGGAGATGCGATACAGACTGCGCGTCAAATCATGGCTAATCGTCCTGAATTTAAGCGCTTAGGCGCATATGCCGATTTATTGAGTGATGAATTATTGGCACGAGCTTTGAAACGTTGTGAAATTGAAGGTGTTACAGTATTGATGGGGGCTAATGATGAACATTAAACGCATACGATTTGATGAATTTGGTCCGTATCGCAACTGGTCTTTTACCACGGGGGATAATGGGGTTCAACTCATGTATGGCCCCAATGAAAGTGGTAAAACCTCCTTGCTCGAAGGGATGCGCACCTTATTGTTCGGTGGCATTCATAAGGCATATGGGCCTATGGCGGGTGCCCTCGATGTAGAGCGTAATGGTGAAAGCTACTACATCGGGCGTAAGGGTAAACAGTTAGATTTTTATAGTCCTGGAAATCCTGCCATTCATGAAGAGCCGGCTCAATATTGGTGGCATGGTATCGATAAAAAGACATATAACCGCATATTTGCATTGACACTCCAAGACTTACAAGGTCTCGATGTGTTGCAAGAGGTAGAGGTTCGTTCTCGATTCTTTGGCGCTGAAGGGGGCGAGCACTTAGGTGCTGTTGTTAAAGATGTTGAGAAAGGGGCTACAGATTTACTTGTAGCATCCTCAAACGGTAAACGTCGCATCAATGTATTGATGGATGAGCTCAAGGAAAATCGCCAAAAGCTGAGTCAGTTGGCGGAGCATGAAGCGCAATATGTGGAATTACAAACTGTCTTTCACAGTACGGAGCAAACCGAAATGGAATTGCAAAATCAGTTGAAAGAATGGAAGGAATACCGGGATGGTATCGATGTAGTATTGCGTGCGTGGGATACGTATCGCCGCAGTGAAGAGGCGCGTATGCATATGCAACAGTACAATAGTGAACTCGCCTTGAGCCGTGATGAGTTCCTCGGTATCGATGAAGAGATCAAGCGAGCTCGGGACAATATGCAATTATGGCAGGAAAAGGAAGCGGCGTTAATGCCAGCAAACTTTAGCCCTGACAGTCCATTTGGTACGTATGGTCAAGATATTGAAGACCTCATTCATCAAGGTGCTAAATGGGAGCAATTGCGCCGTGAGTGTGAAGAAGGGGATGCGTATATCCATAAGGTTAGAGAACAATTGGAATTTTCTCGCACCTTACATTCTGCGTGGCGTCATGATGAACCGATGGCGGACGATATAAACTGGTTTGATGGAGAACGTTTGGCAAGTCGTTTGCGCACTGCAAAAGATCAACTTTTACATTGGCAAGATCGAAAGCCTGCGGAGGCTTCCAATGAGTTGCCAACGGCGAATCTTGAAGGTGCGTCTCTACCTAATTTTAGTGAAGAAGCTTTGGCTAAAAAAGAGCATTTGGAACGTGAATTAGACCGTATCTTAATGGATATAGATCGAGTAGAGGCTAGACGGAATAGTTATGGTTCAGACGCACAGCCCTCAATTCTGCCAAAATGGCTACAACGCATTAGTGGTATAGGTGCTGTTATAGCTGTATTGGTAGTATTAGCAGGCCTGCTGGTTCTTGAATCTGCATTATATACTATAGGTGGTTTTATTTTCTTGATTTTATCTATGGGGCTATTCTGGTATGCTACCTGGAGGCTTCATAATGGTAACTCTGATGTGTCTAAATTAAACTATGAGTTACAAATTTTATCCTCCCATAAATCTGATGTAGAACATCAGCTAGAGGCTTTGATTAAGGCTGCTACACCTACAGTAAGTCCTGTACCATCCTTAGAAGGAGCATCACATCTTGAGCGTTGGATTCAGGAAGGGCATACCTTACAAGGTATTTATGATGAAGCCCTCGCAGCATGGCAAAACTGGTTACCGCAAGGGGCGGCTAAGAGTCTCGATGAAGATGATTTCTTTGGTCTCAAACATGAATATGATCAATATCATGAGCAACTACGTACTATAGAAGGCTATGAAAAGCGTTTAGCGGAGCATAAAGAAGGTCTACGCATTATTGAAGACCAAGCGATGGCTTTGTGGTATAACCTTGGAATAGAGTCACCAGTATCTCCTACGGAATTAAAACGTATTTATAATCAATATAAGAACTTTCAACAAAATAAAATTGTATGGGAACAAAAGGAAGCACAACGTAAAAGCTTCCGCAATGAATACGATAATTGGCATCGTAAGGAAAAAGAGCTACTTCTTCGTCAACAAGAACTGCTCCATAAAGCTGGTATGGAAAGTTCCAACGAGTATCGTCAACATCTTATCGATGAGGACCAATATAAACAGTGGCAAACTATTTACAAGCAAAGTCAGGTACAGCTGGATTTACTTGCTCCTGATGCGGAGAATAAAGACCTGTTCTATCGTCGTTTGCGAGAAGGCAACAAAGATAACTGGTTAGATGAATTGGCTCACTCTGAGCGTGAAATAGCCTCTATTGAAGATAAATTGGCTACCTTGTACGAACGCCGTGGTCAAATCGTTGAAGCAATGCGTACACTTGGATCTGACCAGGAGCAACACCAAATGTTGCAAGAACGAGAGGCTTTACAAAGTGAATTAGAGTCTGCTCTTGAAGATTGGGCTACGCAAGTATTGATAAGCCATTGTATGGATAAGGCTCAACAATCGTATGAACAAGAAAAACAACCTCATATGTTAGAGCTTGCCTCCTCTTATGTTGAAAAACTAACTGGTGAGAGGTATACGCTTGATATTCTAGGCATCAATAAAGGGGTAGCACTTATCAACAATAATGGGGAACGACTAGAACTTAAATTTTGGTCCAGTGGTCTAGCTGACCAAGTATACTTGGCCTTGCGTCTCGCTTTAGCAAAGGGATTCTCTTATCAAGTAGAATCATTGCCGATTATCTTGGATGATATTCTTGTGCGCTTTGATGAAAATCGTCAGCGTAGTGCTTTAGAATTATTGGCTGAGCTTGGGAAAAATCAACAGATTTGGCTCTTTACCTGTCAACGCTCCGTATATGATATGGCTCAATCTATTATGGGCATTGATTGCCATAGATTAAGTCGTAGCTAAATGAATTTCAGACTTGAATTAAAGACTCAGTCGAATTAAAGTGGTAATAAAATAATAATCCCTGTGGAGGCATATGCTTTCACAGGGATTATTAGGGATTATTAAAGAATAAATAATGTAAGTGATTGTAACTAAAGTAACTGTTTTGGTTACCATAGTGTGTTAGTATACATTTAGAACGAAAGGGGTTGAGTACTTGAACACAGCTTATTTGGACATGATCCAGGGAAAGAACCCAGGTGTAACGCCTGTGTGGTATATGCGTCAAGCTGGCCGTAGCCAAGCGGAATATCGCAAAATCAAAGAAAAATATACATTATTTGAAATTACAAAAGAGCCTGAGTTATGTGCTCGTGTTACGGAATTACCTGTTAAGGAATATGGCGTCGATGCGGCGATTCTCTACAAAGATATTATGAGCCCCATGGTGGCTATGAATGTAAATGTAGAGCTCAAGGCTGGTGTGGGGCCTGTATTTAGCATGCCTATCCGCTCTATGGCTGATGTGGATAAATTAGAAACCTTTGATCCTACAAAGGTAGATTATATTGCGAAAACGATTACATTATTAACTTCTGGTATGCTCGACGTGCCGCTCATTGGTTTCTGCGGGGCACCGTTTACTATTGCATCCTACCTTATCGAAGGGGGACCAACGAAAAACTACAATAAGACTCGCGGCATGCTCATAGGTGCTCCTCATGTGTGGAATGCACTGATGACTAAACTGGCGGACATGTCCATTGCGTACTTGTCTATGCAAGCCGAAGCGGGTGCTAATGCACTTCAAATCTTTGACTCTTGGGTAGGTGCTGTTAATGCAGACCAGTATAAACAAGGAATTTACCCTCATATGGAGCGGATCATAAAGACTGTGAAAGCTAAATATCCTCATTTGCCAATGGCCATGAATGGCGTTGGTACGGATCATTTGGTGTCTATTTGGTCTCACTTGCCTTTAGATGTCATTGCCCTTGATTGGCGTAGTTCCATCGTTATGGCAAACGAGCGTGGCGTAACACAAACGGTACAAGGTAACTTAGATCCGGCGTATTTGTTCGGAGACGAAAAAACATTGGCCCGCGAAGTCGATCGCATCTTGCTCGAAGGAGTTCGCTATGGTCGCCATATCTTCAATTTAGGTCATGGCGTATTCCCAGAGGCAGATCCTCAAAAACTTCATTGGCTTACTGACTATGTACATGAACGTAGTCGTGAACTTTGGGCTCAAGAGGGGTAAACTAGTGAACGTAGAAAAAAAAGGATTATTATTCCTGTCTTATGGTAGCCCTTTAAGTAAGGATGATTTAGTACCCTATATGACGAGTATTCGTCGTGGCCGTGTACCAACGGAAGCAGAGCTTACAAATCTCACTGAGCGTTATGATACAATCGGTCAATGGGAAAATGTTGAACTCCAAACTATGGCAGAGTGCCAATATAAAACTTTGCTTACTCTGTTGCCAATTATGCCTTCCGCTATTGGTTTTTTACACATGAAACCATCCATTGCAGATGCGGTTGACTCCTTAGTCCAGCAAGGAGTGGAGCATATTATCGCTATTGTAACAGCTCCATTTTTCACCGCTCTCGGTACTGGAGCTTATGAAAAACAAGTGCAAGCAGCCATTTCAAACCATGATAATGTGACATTCGACTTTATCCGTTCCTGGTGGGATCAACCAACTTTCAAGGAATACTGGGTAAAAGCACTTTCAGAGTGTGTGCATAATGCTAAAGATGTATTCGTTATTTTTAGTGCGCACAGTATACCTCTTATCAATAATCATGGTGGCGATTCGTACGCGTTAGCTTTAGAGGAAAGCGCTAAAGAGATTGCTGAATATTGTAAATTACCGAACTGGACTGTGGCATGGCAAAGTGCGGCTCCTCATGGCCAATGGTTGGATCCTACTGTAGAGGATGCAATCAATGAAGCTTTACAAACTGGTGCTACTCGCATTGCTTTTGTACCATTTGGATTTGTAAGCAATCACGTTGAGGTACTGTACGATAATGATGTGGAGTGTAAAGAACTCATTGAAGCAAAGGGCGCAACATATATGCGTGCACCCATGCCAAATTGTAATGAAACATTTTTACAAGCAATGGCGAGTGCAATAATAGAAAGGATTCATTCGTGAACGTAACAATTGTGGGCGGTGGCTTAACAGGGCTAACAGCGGCTTATTATTTAGGTCATGCAAAGCCAGAATGGACCATTACTCTTTACGAACAAGCACCACGATTTGGTGGGAAAATACAAACGCAACGAGTTGATGACTTCGTAGTGGAACTCGGTCCTGACTCCTATTTGGGTCGTAAAACAGAAATGACAGATCTTGTGCATGATCTTGGTCTAGGGGATACTCTTGTGTCTAATGAAACAGGTCAAGCCTTTGTATATGATAAAGGCTCTATCCACCCAATTCCGGGCGGCTCCATCATGGGCATTCCTACGGAAATGATGCCCTTTGTGAAAGCAACACTCATTTCATGGCCTGGTAAATTGCGTGCTGGCTTAGATTATTTTAAGAAACCATACCAACTCGATGAAAATGGGGATGTATCCATTGGTCATTTTTTCAAATACCACTTAGGACAAGAAATGATGGATAAACTCATCGAGCCTCTATTAGCGGGTATCTATGGTGGCGATATTTATAAAATTAGTCTATTGTCGACATTTCCTCATTTTATTCAAGTAGAACAAAAGTATGGGAACATGGTAAAAGGTATGATGGCTGCTAAGATGAGTCACTCCAAAGCAGGTGTCTCTAAGGCCGCCAAAGGTGCTGTTACTGAAGGTGATGTGCCTCGAGCTGGTAAAGGAACCATGACGGACCGTCAATTTGAAAGCCACGAAGCTAAGACTAGTCAAGATAGTTCTGCTGGTAATAGTGTAAACGGCTCTAGCCATGTGACAAAGACTAGTTCTAATCATCAGTCTGGTAAGGCGCAAGCGGATATGGAAAGTCGCAAGGGTACTGCTGCTCAATCCGGTATGTTTCGTCAATTGACAGGCGGTCTTGAAAGCGTGATTACCTCTATCGTTGAGGCTATGCCTAGTAATGTACACTTGCATACAAGTACACTAGTTTCTGATATTCGATATATTGATGGCGTATATGCAATCGATGTAGTGAAGTCGTGTAACGATTCTTGTGGGTGTCAATCTATTGCTGATAACAGTCTGAACAAGAGTGATTCAGCTACAGAGGTGCTTCTTGATAAAGTTCCTGTTATGGCAGATCATGTGATTATCAGTACGCCGCCTGCAACATATACGCAATGGTTCAAGGATGATGCGGGTTTTGATTTTTTGCGTTCTATGGAGCAATCTAGTTGTGCCATTGCTATTATGTCCTTTGATAAAAGCACATTTGATGGTGATTTAAAAGGCTCAGGTCTCTTGATTACTCGAAATACTAATACACCGCTTACAGCGTGTACTATTTTAAATCAAAAATGGCCACAAACTACGCCTGATGATAAGGTAGTGTTGCGCGTCTTCATCGGTAAGCCTGGCAATGATGTGGTAGAACGACTCAGCGAAGAGGAACTTTCAGAATTGGCAGTCAAAGAAATTCAACATATCATGGGTTTTTCTGTCAAACCTGAATGGGTACGTATTAATCGTCTCATTCACTGCATGCCGCAATATAATGTAGGCCATCGTGCAGGTATTAAAGCAGTCCGTGAACATGTAGCCGAGCAGTATCCAAATCTACACCTCATCGGCACACCCTTTGATGGAATCGGGATCCCTGACGGTGTAAAACAAGCAAAAGAACTTGTAGAAAAACTTGTGAATGACAAGTAAAATAGTGACTTGCTTAAAAGAGTTAGTATAGTATTAAGCGACATAGGATTATCTCAGCCTAAAAGCAGTAATTTAGTCTTAGCTAAAGAATATACTAATAAAAAATCTCAATAGAAACTAAATTGAAAAGACTCGATATGCTATAATAGTAAGTGGAGTCTTTTGATTTCTGTAATTATAGATATACATTATTATTTTGATATAGTCACCATAGATAGGAGTGATCATAATGGGAAAAGCAATCCCTACAGTAGAAGGTTGGCATAGCCAACACATGGTATTTGCCATGGATTTCAGCGCATGGAACTGCTTCACAGAGGATGAAAAAGCAGCAGCGCGCAATGAATTAAAAGCATTCTTAGTCGACCTTGAAGCTAAACATCAAGCTAAAGAAGGTAGCTATGCATTCTATGATTGTAATGGTGCAAAAGGGGATTTAATCCTATGGATCCTTGGTCCATCCCTTGAATACTTGGCACAAGTAGAACGCAAGTTCCGTCGCCTTGCTATTGCAAGTGTATTGGTACAAACTTACTCCTATACATCTGTAACAGAAGTAAGCACCTATGTTAAGGCTAAACTTGATACAGAAGAAGTTAACCAAAAACTTTACCCTCATGTACCTCGCGATAAATACATCTGCTTCTACAACATGACTAAAAAACGTGAAGGTGCAGATAACTGGTTCATGCTACCACCGCAAGAGCGCGGTGCTTTGATGAAAGCTCACGGTGAACTTGGTAAAACATACTTGGATGTATTATCTGAATTCACTACTGGTGGCTGTGGCCTAGACGACTGGGAATGGGGTATTACTATCTTTAGTAACGACGACATCCAATTCAAAAAAATTGTATACGATATGCGCTTCGAAGAAGCCAGTGCAAAATACGGCATCTTTAGCGACTTCTACGTTGGTACCATCATCGACGATGCACTACTAGAAGAAATCTTTGGATAATAAAAGAGCCTGCTTTAGCAGGCTCTTTTATTATTTAATTCATATATATAGATAAATAACTGCTTATTGTATCGTATGTTTGTTCAGATTATAATGTTCTTAAGGTAGTCAGCGAGGTTGGGTCTCTCTTCGTTATAGAAGGGGGTGAGCTTATGAGTGACTTTGAACTTGTTACAGTTATCATTGGAATATTGACATTAGTCGTTTCCTTTGGTGCACTTATAGCGCTTATTTGCCTCACAAAAAGCAAATAGCCCTCCGTTACCATGCGTAATTAGCTAAACAGAAAGGCCATTTCCTATATGTTTTGTTTTTGAGATGCGCCTGACGTTCCTACTCGTCTGACTATCTATTTATATTATAGAGATAAAGATATATATCGTCAAATTAGAATGAATGGACTGCTTAGCAGTCCATTTTTCTTCTCTAAAAATGAAGGCTATAATTTTTAACAGAAAATTTGCTGTACGCTCTGTACTTATACTCTGTAAAATATAATTCACTATATTCGATTATCTTATTCATGACTATATTTTTATAAAAGAGAACCCCGCATCGATCCGACTTACGAGGTTCTCCCTTTCCGTTTAGATAATAGAAACTATAATTTACATTTGGCTAAAATGCTAATACACATCTAATTTTTAATAAAAGAACTCCCTCATAAAATCCGACTTGCGGGTTCAAGGCCTATGGCCGCAGAACTAATTCGCATGGAGGATTGTTGAGGGAGTCTTTTATTACCTTATTTGGTTGTGAATTATAGTTTCTGTTACACCCTTATACGTTCATGTTTGCGCTTTTACGCACATAGAACCAGAAGCACACAGCTACAGTTACAAGGTTGAAGGCTAACAATACAGCAAAGGCTGGATGAATATTACCGAATGTGGAATATACAAAGCCAAAGATTTTAGGTGTAATGAAGGCACCGTATGCAGCCACGGCAGCAACGAAACCTGTGATTAAAGAGGAAAGCAATGGATTGCCAAATACGTGTGGAATCATACGGAATGTTGCACCTGTTGCGAAACCACAGCATACGAAGGTCAATACAGACATAGCAAAGAAGAATGGGAAGTTATGCATATCTACACCAACTGCGATCAATGCAGTGGTAGCACATAAGCCAATGAGGCTAACAAAAGTAACTTTTGTACCGCTGTTAATTTTGTCGGATAACCAACCACCTACAGGACGAAGAGCACCTGCTACAAGGGGACCTACAAATGCGATAGAAGCAAATGGAATTTCAGGGAATTCTTTGCCTACTAATAGACCAAGTGCTGCTGCGTAACCAGAGAATGCACCGAAAGAACATGTATAGAGCAATGTTAGTGCCCATGTGTGCTTGTTACCAAAGATTTGTACGAGGTTTTTAGGATTTGGTTTTTCTAAAGGTAGGTTATCCATGAAGCGAGTCATCAATGCAAGGATAACAACAAGAGGTACAACCCACATGAAAGCTGCATTAGCTAGATATACTGCGTTGCCCTTAATAATTGTTGGCGTTACACCAAATACACTACCTAAAGCCGCAGATCCCATAGCAAATGGAGCTAGGAAGTAGATTACAGAAATACCAAGATTACCAACGCCACCGTTGATACCAAGAGCTGTGCCTTTTTCAGATTTAGGGAAGAAGTTACCAATGTATGCCATAGAGGATGAGAAGTTGGCACCTGCTAAACCGATAAGGGCTGTTAAAATCATAAATGTCGCATAAGAAGTTGTTGTATCTTGTACAGCAAAGCCGAGCCACACAACAGGAACTAATAAGATAATTGTGGAAATAAATGTCCAGTTTTTACCGCCTAACAGTGCTGGCATGTATGTGTATACAAATCGCAATGTGGCACCTACTAGGCCTGGTAAGGCAGCCAATGTAAATAATTGATCAGTAGTAAAGTTAAATCCAGCGCTATTTAGCTGAGCCGCAATGGTTGCCCATAAGTACCAAACACAGAATGAAAGTGTTAAGGCAATAGTGGATATAACGAGGTTTTGTTTAGCAATTTTTTTGCCAAACTTTTCCCAAAATTCCGGATTCTCCGGTTGCCAATTAGCCACGATTTCGCTGCGGCTTGCACCTACTTGAGGCATTTTTAGTTCGTTCATTTTGAACTTCTCCTTACTGTAACAACTATACACGTAGACAAGAAAAATATATAAGATTATATATATTATATATAAATAGTAAAATCTAAAGAATTTCCATAGAAAGCATTCG
>CAMUQE010000059.1 GCA_947096075.1 Veillonella parvula
TTATTAAGAGCCAAATATTTAGTCCCTTTAAAAGTTTAGATTTACTATAGTAAAATACTCCAACTAAAAGAAAAAGTAAAACACTAAGTAATATTCCTATAATTAATAGATAATCTAAATGAATCATGGTTTATATTGTCCTCTCAAAACAATACATTTTCGTATGGCTACAATTATAACATACCGTATACTTTCACAGATAATAGACTATTGTTAAGTGTAAAAGAGGCACCTCATTCGAGGTGCCTCTTTATTATAGTTCATCGGAGAAGTTTATATGTTATTAATCTAAATCGTAGAAACCAGATGGTTTATCGCTCAAGTTTACGATGATGTTTTTCATTTGAGTGTAGTGCTCAAGGATAACTTTATGAGTTTCACGACCGATACCGGATTGTTTGTAACCACCAAACGGAGCACCTGCAGGGATGGAATTATATGTATTTACCCACATACGACCTGTTTCGATACCACGAGCTACGCGGATAGCACGGTTGATGTTTTGAGTAAATACGCCACCGCCAAGGCCGTATAAGCTGTCATTTGCTTGTTCAATAACTTCTTCTTCGCTGTGGAATTTGATGACAACAGCTACAGGGCCGAAGATTTCTTCGCGAGCTACACGCATATCATTTGTAGCATCTACAATAAGTGTAGGTCTTACAAAGCAACCTTTACCAAGTTCGCCATCAGTAACACGTACACCACCGGCTACAATGCGAGCTCCTTCTTCTTTTGCAAGGTCTACATAACTCAATACTTTATTAACTTGGTCTTCGTAAATCAAGGAACCTAATTGAGTAGATTCTTCCCAAGGCAAGCCAACTTTCACCTTTTCAAATAATGCAGCTAGTTCAGCTACGAATTTATCGTAAATTGTATCTTGTACGAAGATACGGGAACCTGCACAGCATACTTGACCTTGGTTGAAGAGGATGCCGAGCATTGCCCCATCAAGAGCTTGTTTCCAGTTCGCATCTTCAAAGAAGATATTCGCAGATTTACCACCTAATTCCAAAGTTGCAGGAATCAAGCGTTCAGATGCTGCTTTATATACATCTAGACCTACCTCTGTAGAGCCTGTGAAAGCAAGTTTGCTAAAACCAGGATGATCAAGGATATATTGACCAGATTTAGAACCTTTACCAGTTACGATGTTTACAACACCTGGTGGCAAGATTTCTTTCAAAATATCGCCAAGTTCTAATAAGCTAAGAGATGTGTGGCTAGAAGGTTTGATAACAACTGTACAGCCTGCTGCAAGAGCTGGAGCCAATTTCCAAGCGGCCATTAGGAATGGGAAGTTCCAAGGCACAACTTGACCTACAACGCCAATCGGTTCACGAACGATGAGACTCAATGTATTTTCGTCAAATACTTGTGCAGAGCCTTCTTCGGAACGAAGCACGCCTGCAAAGTAACGGAAATGGTCCGCCCCAAGTGGAATATCCACATTCAATGTTTCGCGGATAGGTTTACCATTGTCGTATGTTTCAACTTGCGCCAAATGTTCTTTATGCGCATCGATAGCATCCGCAATTTTTAACAAATAATCGGCACGTTCTACTTGAGATACTTTTTTCCATGTTTTGAAAGCTTCTGTTGCAGCCTCTACAGCTTTATCAACATCGCCATATGTAGCCTCTGCACAGATAGCGAGTTGTTCGCCATTAGCAGGGTTATATACTTTAAATTCAGCACCGTCAGATGCCTTTACCCATTCATTATTAATTAAAAGTCCATATCTTTCTTTAAGGTTCAAGCTCATTGCATTACCTCCTCTTTAGGAATATGATTTAGGAATTTCCCCTCTATGGTTTCATCATACTCCCTATATCTAATTTTTTCAATCAGATATATCATTTTCGATATATCTGTTCTGCATTAATATACATAGTTTTTAGCTATATAGAAAAACCGCACCCTCTAAAACCATAGAGGGTGCGGTTTTTGGTATAATGACTTTTAGTCAAGAATGACTATCATTTAAAATCTATTAATGTAGATTAACTAGTCTTCTAAGAAATTATCAGTTTCGACGATCCCCATTATTAAGAGAACCATTATGGCGATTATCATTTTGACGTCCGCCATTATTACGGTTGTTATTTCGGTTATCATTATTTCGACGTTGACCATTATTATTTCTATTATGGTTATTATCGTTATTCTTTGGTTTTTCTGGTTGTAATGCTTTTACAGACAGACCGATGCGATTGCGCTTTACGTCAACAGAAATGATTTGAGCTTCGATAATATCACCTACAGCAAGCACATCAGATGGATGTTGACGGCTATTGCAAAGCTCGCTGCGATGTAATAGACCATTCGTTTTAAGCCCAAAGTCTACAAAAGCTCCGAAATCAACTACGTTATGAACAGTACCTTTTACAACGGTACCGACCTTGATATCTTCAAGGCTCACTACGTGTTTTCTGGTCAATGGAGCCGGTAAATCTTCACGAGGGTCGCGACCTGGTTTAGCAAGAGCCGCCAAGATATCCCGAACAGTCGGCACGCCCGCATCAAGCTTGGCAGCCATTTTATCGGCATCCACAAGAGGTAATTTTACTTGCAATGCTTCTAATTGAGATTTATCTTGTAAGTCTTTTAAGGTAAAGCCTAATTCACCAATGATGCGCTCTGCCAATTCATAAGACTCTGGATGAACGGATGTATTATCCAGTGGATTTTTACCGTGTTGTAAGCGCAAGAAACCAGCACATTGTGTAAAGGCTGCAGGGCCTAAACGAGGTACTTTTAGCAATTCCTTACGGCTTTTAAACACACCATTCTCTTGACGGTATTCAACAATATTTTTAGCCACCGCACTAGAAATGCCTGCAACATGTTGCAAGATAGCTGGAGATGCAGTATTTAGCTCTACCCCAACGTGGTTTACTACAGTTTCAACTACTTGGTCTAAGGTATGTGTCAATTGTTTTTGATTTACATCATGTTGATATTGACCTACGCCGATAGATTTAGGATCGATTTTAACAGATTCAGCCAATGGATCTTGTACACGGCGTGCAATAGATACGGCACCTCGAATGGTAACGTCTAAATCTGGTAACTCATCGATAGCCAATTTAGATGCTGAGTACACAGATGCGCCCGCTTCATTAGTAATGATATAGTGGCAATCTAATTTTTCCTCTTCAATCATAGTAGATGCAAATTGCTCTGTTTCGTAAGATGCAGTACCATTACCAATGGACAAGAGCGTCACCTTAAATCTACGAATCTTATCAGCCAATACCTTTTGAGCTTCCTTGCGAAGCTTTTCACTATTTGTTAAGTAGTAAGCACCGTAATCGAGCACATTGCCTTGTTGATCAATGATAGCCATCTTACAGCCGGTGCGGTAACCAGGGTCGAGACCCATGATAACGTGCCCTGCTAGTGGCGGTTGTAACAATAGATTTTTAAGATTCACACCGAATACCTTGATAGCTTGCTCATCGGCTTTTTCCGTCAATTCATTGCGAATTTCACGCTCTAAAGCTGGGAAAATAAGACGTTTGTACGCATCAGCTACAGCAGCCGCTTTATACTCTGCGAAGATCGACTTCGGATTTTTCTCTAACTTTTGTAACATATAAGCAATATAGGTGTCACCTGGTACAGTTAGAGCTAATTTCAAAGCACCTAATTTTTCACCGCGATTTACCGCCAAGATACGATGGGACGGCATTTGACGTACGGGCTCAGCATATTCAGCGTATTGCAAAAATTGTTGTTGTTCTTCCTCTTCACCGCTCAATTCAGCTTGAATAAAGCCTTCATTCCACATCTTCTTACGTAAGTACGCCCGGAAGTCTGCACTATCACTGACGATTTCCGCTACGATATCAGAAGCGCCTTGTATGGCATCCTCTGGCGTAGGAACCTCTTCTGTTATATATTCTTTTGCAATTTCTAACGGATCTCCAGAGATAACTGTATCGTTGATAATCATATCAGCCAAAGGATCTAAACCACGTTCACGGGCAATCATAGCACGCGTACGTTTCTTTGGACGGTACGGTAAATACAAATCCTCTAATTCTTGAAGCTTTGTTGCAGCCTCTAAGGATTTCATCAACTCGTCTGTCATCTTTTCTTGCTCTGTAATAGAAGCAATGATTTCTTGGCGACGTGTTTCTAAATTGCGCAAGTATTTAATGCGTTCTTCAATGGTGCGCAATTGCTCATCTTGCAATTCGCCCGTTACCTCTTTACGATACCGCGCAATAAACGGCACCGTATTGCCTTCGTCCAACAATTCTACGGCAGCTTGCACCTGCTTTGGCTTAACATTTAATTCACTGCCGATGATGGCAAACATTCTTTCACTCATTTGGCTGCCTTTCTGCGATAGGTTACAAAACGATGAGGATATTGATTCTTTTCATCCACAATGCCGTCTACAACGGATTCGATGGTGAAAGCATCCTCTGAGAATTCAGGGAAAAATGCATCCCCATCAAATTTGTGGTCCACTTCAGTGATATACATAGTATCTACATAAGGTAGAAAAGCCTCGTATACTTGAGCCCCACCAATAACGTAGGCCGCATCAAGAGCACGTGCTACTTCAGCAGCCGCCTCAGGGCTATGGAAAATCTTAACACCTTCCGGTGCATCAAAGCCTTTATCACGAGTAATTACCCAATGCTCACGATTTGGCAACAAGAACGGTAAGCTTTCAAAGGTCTTACGGCCCATGATGATAACATGGCCTGTTGTTTTTTCCTTAAAGAATTTCAAATCATTTGGCAAATGCCAAATCAAAGTATTATCTTTACCGATTACACGATTATGTGCTACGGCTACGATTAATGCTAACATACTGTCCTCTTTCGGTTAATACTATACGGCAACAGTCATAAGTTATGCTATTTAACAATGGTTATGAACACGATACTATATAGCAATAGCCATACATATTATGCTATTTAACAATTGTCATAAATACTATGCTATACAGCAACAGTCATTGATAATTTACCAAGGTGCTCATATCCATCTAAGGTTATATCCTCTGGTGTGAAGTCATAGAAGTCTTTTACCTCAGGATTCACGATAATTTTTGGAGCAGGCAACGCTTGATTGCGACGTGCTAATTGCTCACGCAATGCCTCTACGTGATTTTCATAGATGTGGGCATTGTTGATAACATGTGTAAATTTACCTGGTTTTAGACCGGTTACTTGAGCAATCATACATTGTAATGCCGCATATTGAGCCGTGTTAAACGGAACGCCAAGCCCCATGTCACCACTGCGTTGGATGAGCATGCAGTTCAAGTAACCATCCCCTACATCCCATAAGGTTTCATACGCACATGGTTGCAACGCCATGTCATCTAAATCTTCAATATTCCAAAGGGTTACAATCATTCGGCGACTATCAGGATCTTCTTTAATCGTTTTGATGAGCTTGTCTAATTGCTTATACTTCGCAATTTGGTAGCCGTATGCTTTACCAATAGTACCATCCTCACGCATCCATTCATCCCACACGTGCACATTCATTTCTTGCAATTTGCGTACGTCATTGGACTGCATTTGCCAAATCCAAAGTAATTCTTTTACAGCCGTTTTGAAAGCTACAAATTTTGTAGTCAAAATCGGGAATTCCTCTTGCAAGTTAAATTGCATGATTTGTTGAGGCAATTTGTACGTTGCGATTCCTGTACGGTTTTGACCATAAATACCATGATCTAAAATATTTTCAATAATACCGAGGTATTGTGTATCTGCTAAGCTCATATATCCCCCTAAATCTATTTATAATAAGCCAAATAATACTAACGTATATCTTGCTAATCTTACTAAAACATATAGTACTATCATACTAAAAAATATATGGTACTACCATATATACAGTAAAATTTATCATCCCTTATATTCTGCAATGACCTGTAAAAAGGTAAGTCCATATTTTTTCAACTTTGCTTCCCCTACGCCTTTAACATTGCCAAACTCACCTAATGTTGTAGGTCGTAAATTTGCCAAATCTATGAGTACTGTATCAGGGAAGATAAGATACGGTCTAAGACCCGCTTTTTCTGCCAAGCGTTTGCGATGTTGACGTAAATGTTCAAATAAGCCGCCCGATGTAGAGCTGGATTTTCCTCGCACCACTGAGGCAGCAGACTTACTGTTGCGAGAAGGCACAAACACTTGTTGTCTAATTTCCTCTACCTCTTTATGACCTGCTAGCACTTCCTCTGCACCAGCCGTTAAGGATAATACAGGATATTTTCCCGTCGAACTGCGCAAGTAGCCAGATGCTACAAACTGTTGGATAAGTCCTTTAATAGATTTTTCATCTACATTATTCAGTAAGCCAAAGACTGGCAATGCATCATGACCAGCACGCATAATCCGATCCGTTCGCTCTCCGCGGACGATAGAGGTTATCATTGATGCCCCATATCGCTCATCGGTGCCCATGATGGCACGGAAAATAGCCTTTGCTTCTTTCGTAACATTGACCTTATCAGCAGAGCCTTTACAAGAGCTACAATTATCACAGGTTGTCCAAACAGTACTTTCACCAAAGTAATTAAGCATATATTTACGCAAGCAATTACTACAGAAACAGTAATCAATCATGAACTGCAATTTGCGTAATTCCACATTTTGTCGCTCAGGCGTTTCGATAGACTGTTCAATTAAATACTTATGAACCTGCACATCCTGCCCACTATAAAGCAAGATACATTCAGCAGGTGCCCCATCACGGCCAGCTCGTCCTGCCTCCTGATAATAGGACTCCATATTACGCGGCATTTGATAATGTAGTACATAGCGTACATTGCTTTTATCAATACCCATACCAAAGGCATTCGTCGCCACCATAACCTGCAATTTATCGTCTGCGTAGGCATTCTGCATTTCGCGGCGCACCTCATCGTTGAGTCCTCCGTGGTAATGTCCCGCTTTGATGCCCGCACGGGTTAAATTTTCATACACACGATCTACATCCTTGCGCGTTGCACAATAGATAATACCATTTTCATTGGCGTGCTGACGCACATAATGAACAACGTAATCCATCCGCTTTGGTGTGCGGATAACAGAGAAGGATAAATTAGGCCGATCAAAACCCGTCACGTATACATTAGCCTTATCTAGGCCTAATAATTTTTTTATATCGTTTTCTACATATTTCGTCGCCGTCGCTGTGAAAGCCCCCACGATAGGTCTCTTTGGCAATGAATTGAGCCACTCACCGATAAGGCGATAAGACGGTCTAAAATCATGACCCCACTCAGAGATACAATGAGCCTCGTCCACAATGACTTGAGCAATCGGTAACGCTCGCAGTACATTACAAAAAAAATTAGAACTCAACCGCTCTGGTGCAATATATAAGAGTTTAATCTTACCACTACGTACTTCGTACATGGTCTTATTAAACTCAGATTGTGTAAGTGTACTATTGATGAGCGCTGCTGGTATATTCTGCACCAAGAGACCATCCACTTGATCTTTCATAAGAGAAATGAGAGGAGAAAACACAATAGTCAAGCCCTCCTTACAGAGCGCAGGTATCTGGAAACAGATAGACTTCCCAGCCCCTGTCGGCATGATTCCAATTACATCTTCATTCCGCAACAAGGATGCAATAGGAGCCTCTTGAGCTGGTCTAAAGGAGGTATACCCAAAGTAGGTCTCCAACATGCGCAATGCTTGTTGTTTCGTCACAACTTGATGTTGTCTAGATACATCTTGTTTTCCGCCTACCTGTTGTTCCATAGGGTCCTCCTTTCACGTTCCAGAAATATAAGTATTAATTTCGATTACTACTGACAAATATTTCGTACACTCAATACGAAATATCGTTTTTTCATTCTTTTATTTTATCATATTTCATTCGGTATGGGGCTTATTAATATATGATTTCATAAGTAATCAGCTAATGCGTATCTCTAAAATATATAGCCTAAATTAATATAGGAATCTTGTTGATATCACCAAATTTTTACCCGCTAAAGTACTAATATGTGGTACAATAAAAATTATTTACTATACTATAGAATATAACTAAATCCTAAGGAGGTCTTATATAGGCATGACACAAGACAACTTAATGATTATTATCGCCTTTGCCTTATACCTAGGACTCATGATGTATATCGGGGTCTACTACTATCGCAAATCAAACAGCATTGGTGATTACATCCTCGGTGGCCGACAACTAGGACCATGGATCACAGCACTCAGTGCAGAGGCATCAGATATGAGTGGTTGGATGCTCATGGGTGTGCCTGGTCTAGCGTATACTACGGGGATTTCTGGTGTATGGATTGCCGTAGGCCTCACATTAGGCACATGGGCGAACTGGAAATTCGTTTCTAGACGCTTACGTAACCATACTGAGGTAGCTAGTGACAGCTTGACATTACCGGATTATTTGAAGAATCGTTTCCACGATCAGTCTCATTCGGTAGCTGTCATTTCCGCCTTATTTATCTTGATTTTCTTCTTGATTTATACATCATCGGGCTTTGTGGCAGGGGGCAAATTGTTCAATACCATTTTTGGTCTTGATTACACCGTATCCCTCTTTATCACCGCCGGCATCGTCGTATTTTATACCTTCCTTGGCGGATTCCTTGCCGTATCTTGGACAGACTGTATTCAAGGCGCATTAATGTTCTTTGCTATCTTGGCAGTACCAATTACAGCAGCCATGTACATGGGTGGCCCTATTGAAACATTCCAACTCATCCAACATGAGTTTCCACAAGGACTTAGCTTGTTTGGTAATCCATCCGATTGGTTTACTTGGGCTATCGGCCTAATTTCTTCTCTCGGTTGGGGTCTTGGCTACTTCGGTCAACCTCACATCCTAGTGCGCTTTATGGCTATCTCTGATGCGAAAGAACTTAAGAAATCTACGAACATCGCCATGGTATGGGTTATCTTATCCCTTATGGCAGCTATTGCAGTAGGTCTCATCGGTCATGTTTACATGCTGCCAGATAAATTAGTAGGCACTGATGCGGAAACAATATTCCTCATCATGACTGAACGACTCTTTACTCCATTTGTAGCAGGCCTTATCTGGTCTGCTGTATTGGCCGCTATTATGAGTACCGCATCTGCTCAATTATTAGTAACAGCCTCTGCTATTTCTAATGACTTCTATGCTAATATCATCCATCCAAAAGCAAGCGATAAAGAGCTTGTATTAGTAAGCCGTATCGTAGTACTTCTAGTGGCATTGGTTGCCATCTATATGGCAATGGACCCAGACAGCTATATCTTGACGATGGTAGCCTATGCTTGGGCAGGCTTCGGCGCAGCCTTCGGTCCAGCTATCTTGTTCTCTTTGTTCTGGAAACGCATGACGCGTCACGGCTGTATCGCTGGTATTGTTGTAGGTGGTTTAACAGTACTCATTTGGAAACAATTTGGATTCTTTGGCCTATACGAAATTGTGCCAGGCTTCATTTTCTCTTCTATCGCAATCTATATTGTAAGCCTCATGGGTAAATTGCCTCCACGTCCGGTTCTAAAAGACTATAGAGAAGCAGAAAAAATGCACGTTCTATAAGGAAACATAAAAAGCTAGTTGATTCATCGATCAACTAGCTTTTTATTTATGAGTATTGGTGTAAACCTTCCTCAATTGCGGCTTTTACCTCTGTCACTAAAGAAGCTGGAGTAAGCACTTTTACACTTTGCATATATTGGAGCGCCCAATATTTAAAGGCGTCATGATTAACACGTACACGACATACAACATTATCGGCTGTTATATTCGTAAACTCTACATTGCCATCAAACCAATCTAAAATTTGATTTACAATGGAACGTTTAGCTTTAAACGTAACAGTAATAGATTCACCGCCGAACATATAAATATGTTCCTTTACGTATTGTGACACGTTAAAGGTGCGTTGTTGTTGATATCCCTTTATCTCCCGTAAAGGTTTTCTACGTTCATTTAGCACCGTAACATGTGCAATTCGATCGACACGTAATGTAGACATGTCATCATAATTTTCGTGATTTCCCACCAAGTAATAATGACCTCGATTCATTACTAGTTGGAATGGGTTAAATACATACTTCCGTTCCTTATGGTCTGGGCCAAGATTAATGTGTAATCGCTTATCCACATCTGGTTGGCAATAGGCCAACGAAATTTTTCTACCCTTTTGTATTGCTTCTTCTATGAGATCAATATTAAGAAATAAATCTTGGCTTCTATGAAGGTACTCCGTATTACTTTCAATATCAATACCATGAGGCTTAAAATAGGAGCTCCCCAATTTTGCAACACGCCCGATTAAATCTTTACGTTGAGATGCAGTAATATGGCGAGATGCCAATATACCATCAATCAATAACCGCAATTCAGAATCTTCAAAGGTATGAATCATATAGAAATCAGTACGTCTAATGGTGCCATCTGCTCCCACAGCAGACTCTTCACATTGAATACCAAAATCTCCAGATTCATATAAATCATTTAAATGACGGCCTAAGGTTTTCCGATCGACGGATACCTCGTACCGTTCAGCTAATATACTGCGAATCTCCTCTTGAGATAACGTATGATTAGCATCTGTTTCGTCTTTCAGGATTTCCAGTATGTATACTAGAACTGCCTTTTTAGATGCCATAAAAGACTCCTTTTACAAATAATACAATTAATACAACTTTATCAACTAATACAATTTATAGAATCATCCACAACACATCGGATGATATTTACAAAATACCCAAACACATTATACCATACTTTCATGAACGGTTCATTTTTTCCTCATTAAAATTATCGATTTAC
>CAMUQE010000060.1 GCA_947096075.1 Veillonella parvula
TGGCGAGATTCCATTGCCATACGTATTGGAAAAACAAAAGTATAATTTAACAGACGAAATTTTACGCCGTTTGAAAGTTCATAAAGATTTTGATGAGCTTTATGATGAAATTCAAAAGACTGATACAAATAATCAAATCGTTGTAGAATTTTTGGAAGATGGCATTAGCTTAGTTGATGAAGATGGCTCTCAATCTGTTAAAAAGGCTAAACTTAAAGATGTGGAATCAAAACCTATGCCAGGGGATGTAAAGAAAAAAACAGGTCAAGAAGATTTGAGTTCTAGTAAGGATGATGAAAAGAAACCTGAAAAGACTGCCGTTGATACTGAGTACATCGTGCAAGGTGATGGTCAATTTACGATTCATGTAATGAAGCCCGCTGATCGTGATAAAGAATTAGCAAAACGTGTCAAAGAAGCGAAACATCAGATTAAGATGGAGCGCAAGTTAGAATTGGAAGATCAATCTAAAAAAGATAAAACGGATAAAGCTGAGTCTAAAAAGGACCCTAAAAAAGAGTCGAAAGAAACTAATAAAAAAGATGAGGCTAATGCTGGTGGAACAAATACACCTGAATAAGTTGAAACTGTAAGGGAAAGGGAGACACTGTTGAGTTGGCTAGAATCGATAGGTCGAGTCGTCATAAACGGCCTATCACAGATGGGTAGTGCTACATTATTAGTGTGGCAAACAATAAAACAATTAAAAATGATTAATCTGTGGCATGTATTTCAGCAGATGGCTCACCTAGGGGTAGACTCTTTGCCTATTATTAGCTTAACTTTGCTCTTTGCTGGTGCCGTTATGACTTTACAGATTACAGATGTACTCATTACCTATGGTGCTCAAAGTACAGTAGGTGGCCTTATGGCTGTAGCTATGGGCCGTGAATTGGGACCTATCTTAGTTGGTGTAGTGTTAGCCGGCCGTGTTGGCGCAGCTATCACGGCTGAAATTGGTACAATGAAGGTAACAGAACAAATTGATGCCCTACGTGTTATGGCTGTTGACCCTGTTGGTTACCTCGTGGTACCACGTGTAGTAGCGTGTATGATTATGGTGCCGATTTTGGCATTTTATGGTGTTGTTATCGGCATTGCCGGTGGTTACTTTGTAGCCACTGTTATCAAGGGTTTGGCGCCTAGTACATATTTAGACTCTATTCAAATGTTTTCTACCATTTCAGACTTCACTTTAGGTCTTATAAAGTCTAGTGTGTTTGGTGCTGTCATTGCATTGGTAGGTGCTTATAAGGGCATGGAAACTAAAATGGGCGCAGAAGCTGTGGGTTTTTCCACTACTAGTTCTGTAGTAACTAGTATTATTCTAGTATTTGTATTAAATTACTTTTTATCTACATTGTTATTTTAGTAGATATTATAGAGGGGTTTATGATAGAACTACGCAATGTTGTAGTTGCCTACGAGTCACGTGTGATTTTAGACTCTGTTAATCTCACTATTAATGATGGGGAAACGTTAGTTATATTAGGTGGTAGTGGCAGTGGTAAAAGTACATTACTTCGATTACTAATTGGCTTACAACGTCCTACATCGGGGCAGATTATCGTAGATGGTACAGATATTACAACATTATCTGAAGATGAATTTAATACAGTGCGAAGAAAAATGGGGATGGTATTCCAATATTCAGCTCTATTTGATTCTATGTCGGTAGGTGAAAATGTAGCCTTTGGTTTGCGTCAACATACGAAGTTAGGAAATGACGAGATTAAATGCATTGTGGCAGAACGACTCGATTGGGTTGGTTTAAAAGGATATGAATCCTATATGCCTAATGAGCTGTCTGGTGGTATGAAAAAGCGGGTTAGCTTAGCTCGTGCTATAGCACTAGATCCAAGTTTAATTCTTTATGATGAACCTTCATCAGGGTTAGATCCGATTACATCAGGTACGATTAGTATGCTAATTAAGGGGATGCAGAATCGGCTCGGTTGTACTTCTATCGTGGTAACACATGATATGCAGTCAGCATTTTATGTTGCTGATCGCATAGCATTACTCGATCAGGGGCGTTTTGTAGAAATTTCTGATACAATAGAGTTTAAGAACTCTACAAATAAGAAGGTACAACAATTTATTCATGGTGAGGCAGAACCGATTAACGTATCTGTGATGGGAGATATATAATGAAGTGGACGACGGAGGCCAAGGTAGGGGCTTTCACAATAATAGGTATAGTTCTATTTATCGCTGGCATACTATTTGTAGGCCGTATCGATATTTGGGCTAAGCCGCAAATGACAATTACTGGTGATTTCACTCAAGTAAATGGTCTAAAAAATGGGAATCAGGTTAAATTTTCCGGCGTGGCCATCGGGACTGTTTCGGATATTGAAATTACACCGCGTGGCGTTGTGGTTAAGATGAAACTTGATGAAAAAACGCAGATTCCAAGTGACTCAATCTTTTCCTTGGGGTCAGATGGGTTCTTAGGTGATAAATTTATTCAAATTTCACCAGGACAGTCTAAAGTATATTTACAAGATGGTGACTCCATTAAAGGTGAAGGCGCTGATGCTGTGGATAAGGCTATGCAAAGTGCGCAAAAGTTAATGGATGGTACCGAGAAAATGTTGCAGTCTATCAATAGTATTATTGGTGATCCAGCAACTCAAAGTGCACTTAAATATTCCTTGCAATCTACAGCGGTGATGGCTGATAATGCGGTAGCTATTACACAAAATATGGCGGATGTAACGGCTCAACTAAATCAAGCAGCACAGCAGTTTAATGCTGATGGTAATGCAGGCAATGATATGCGTGCTATTTTAACTAATTTAAAACAAACTACTGATCGTGTAGATAATATGGCTCGTACCATGGAATCTACTGTAACAGATCCTAAGGCACAAGATAATATTAAGGAGACTCTACATAATACGGCACAGATTTCAGCTCGCATCAATAAATTAATGGGTGGTAAGGCGTACCAAACGGATGCAAATGGAACTATTGTAGAGGTTGGTATGACTGAAAAAAAGTCATCTACTAAGGTTGAACCATCTGTAGATTTGCTGTATAACACAACGGGTAATGAATTCCGTGTGAATGGTCGAGTTCGTGCCTTTAATAATAAAGGAATGGCTGAAATTGGCCTTTCTAATCTGGGAGATGATACTAACTTTGATTTAAATGCAGGTAAATTTATTAGTCCTAAATGGTTGGTACGTGGCGGTATTTTTGAAAGTGAATTGGGTCTCGGTGTAGATTATAACCTACGTGGCCCAGTATCCTTATCTGCCGCGGTATATGACCTTAATCATCGTAAATATCGTATTCGTAGTGATATACGTTTACATAAAGATACCTATGGCGTTATTCAAATGACCAGACCATTCAGTTCTGCGAATGGAGGTACCTATTTCGGTATTAAACAAGTATTCTAATGACTAACACATTTACTCTATATGAGTATGGAGGTACATATTATGAATAAAAAGGTTCTTTCCTTAGGTGTAATGCTTTCATTAGCTACTACTGGTGCGTTCGCCGCTGATGTAGTAACGACATCCGTTAACAACGGAGATCAATTAAGCAAATATCAAAAAGAAGCCATTCAATTAACACAAAAGCAATTAGCAGATAAATCTGTTTTAGATAGTAAAACTTATGAACATACAATAACTTTAAACGAAGCTCGTACTGTTGATTTAGCGTTAGCTAATAATCGTACAGCTAAACAGACTAAATGGGGTTATGAAGTTGCTAAATCTGCGGTAAGTCAAGTGGCAGCTGGTAAGAATCCAAGTGTTAGTTATGGTTGGAGTGCTCAAAAAACGGGTGGCGATACTGGTAGTGGCAAATCTGGTAGCCACAACTTCTCTATTAGTGCTCCTGTATTTAGTCCTCAAATTGATGCGAATATTGATGCTGCACGTTATACTCGTGAAGGTACTGGCGCTAGCTATGAAGAGGCTTTACAACAAGCAAAATATGATGCCGTTAGTGGTTATTATACATTGATTATGAGCCGTAATATGGTAGATGTAGCACAACAAGCTGTTAAAGATTATCAAGGTCATGTAACCAATGTAGAGGCACAATATAATGTTGGTTTAGTGGCGAGCTCTGATGTATTGGCCGCTAAAACAAATCTTGATGATTCTCAAACATCTCTTGTAAAAGCGCAAAATGCTGCAAATTTAGCAGAGGCGAACTTAAATCAAGTTATTGCATACCCTGCACAAACAGCTATCACTACAGCAGAGCGTGATTTACAATATAAACCATATAATGTAACCTTGGAGCAAGCGAAAGCATATGCTATGCTTCATCGTTCCGCTCTTGTTAAATCGGCTCTTGATGTAAAATCTGCAGAAGAAGCTGTAAAATCTGCTAAGGCGGGTTATTTGCCGACTGTAGCTGTAAAAGCTGGTCGTGGCTATGGTGATCCAGATGGATACTTTGGTACAAGCACAAAGTCCTGGAGTGTTGGTGCTAGTGCTACTTGGAACTTATGGGATGGTGGTGCAACACAAAATGCTATTAAAAAAGCAAATGCACAACTTGAACAAGCAAAAGAAGCTAATTTGGCAACTGTTGATGCTGTATTGTTAGCCGTACAAAAAGCATACTTGAATTTACGATCTGCAGAACAAACAATTCAAAGTACACAAACTGCAGTCGCACAAGGTCAAGAAAGTTTCCGTATTGCTACGCTTCGTTACCGTGCAGGTGTTGGTACGAACCTTGATGTACTTGATGCAGAAACTAAGTTGACAACAGCTCGTAATAACTATGTAGAAGCTCTTTATAATTACAATATTAGCATTGCGGCTCTTGAACAATTAACAGGCGTTCCATTGTCTACACCTGTAGGTCAAGGTGCTGAAGTTATCGGTAATAGTGGCGCTGTTGAACAATTGGCAAAACTAGGCGGCAATCAATAATATGATCCTTAAAAAGACGACTTTGGTCGTCTTTTTTCTTGTAGTGGGCATTATAGATAATGCGTGTTATTGATAGGTTTTATAAAATTTATCCTGAAAATACTATAGTTATTACTGTGTCTGTGGTAAGATTAGTATATATATTTATATTATTCATAATGTGTATGGGAGTATCATTATGACCCGTAAAAAGTGGCTCCTTATCGGTGCAGCGATTTTAGGTTTATCTGGTATTGTTGGCGCCAGCATCAATCCTATGGCTCAAACTTACATAGCACCTATAGTTAAAGAACAACTAAATAATGTCATAAACGGATCTATAGACTATGATTCTCTCCGAATTAATTGGAATGGTGATGTTGTTTTAACAGATGTAACTATCAAAGATAGAGATAGACATTTAGTTGGAACTGCTCAAGAGGTAGCTGTAGGAGTTAAACTATCTTCTTTACCGAATATTATTAGTGGCAACACATCAGGAGCTACGGCTATTTCAAGTGTAATCGTTGAGGCTCCAGACTTTCATATATGGCAATTAGCTGATGGGTCGTGGAGTATAACTAAGTTAGTAAAACCATCCGATCCAAATAAGTCGGGTACTTTTGATGGTTCTGTGACTATTAATGATGGTCGCGTAGCTCTACGTACTAAAGATGGAATAAAGAGGAATGTAGAGAATCTTGATGGGACGATGGTGCTTAATATGAGTGGCATGTCTAAAGGCGCCTTTATTGCTGATGTAGACGGTTCCGCAATTACCATGAATGGCAAAATTGATATGAACAATGTATCTAATTTTGATCTCTTTGTACAAGTTGACGAAATTGATACTGCTGGTATTATGAGTTTTGTTCCACTTCGTAAGGAGTTATCTGTAACGAGTGGTAAATTACAAGATGTACATTTGATTATTAAAAGTGAAGATGGTAAATACATCATGAGTGGTAATGTAGGCTTTAAAGGCTTAACAGGCACTTATAAACGGGGTAATACAATTTATAATATTACCGATGGCACGGGGCGTATTATGCTTAATAATGATCAAATCGTTATTAGTCGTAGTTCTTGGCGGGTAAATGATCAAGTAGCAAAGATCAATGGATTAGTTACACTGGGTAAAGAGGAAGAGTATTTAAATCTTAATGTTGTGGCCGATAAAGTAGCTTTAGAAGCGATAACAGATGTCGGTGTTACTGGCATTGTAGGTGGGCGTGCACATATTGGTGGTACGACAGTAGCCCCTCGTGTAGATGCAACGATTGCTAGTGATGGTATTTCTTATAAAGGTTACTATATTGATCGTTTACAAGGGAATATCGTATATGATAACGGTTTAGTTCGTACTGATGATACGCGCCTGTCTATAGGTGAAGGTAGCGCAAAGGTTAAGGGGCAATATGTAGCTGATACAGGGGATTTTGATGCTACTATAAATACTCAAGATTTACCTTTAGGCACTTTCACAAAAGATATGACCACACCGATTACAGGTAATATCGATGGTGAGATTCGTATTTTAGGAAAAAATAATCAAGTTACAGATGCCGTAGGCGCTGTTGAAGGTCGCCAAATAGGTATTCACGGTGTTGTGATTGATACTGCAAAAGCTAACTTTACGCATGCTGATAATCGTACAAACATAACCGTTGTAGGTACTATGGGGGATGGGGCGCTTAGCGGGTATGGCTATATCCAGAATGGTAACATAGATGCCACTATTTCAGGTAATGCATTGCCGTTGACCGCATTAAGTCCTATTATTGGTCAAGATGTTGATGGCACCTTAAATACTTCTTTTGCGATAAAAGGCACAGTAGATAATCCAAATGTAACGGGCACTGTATGGGGCCAAGAGGTACATTATAAAGGGGCTCGATTCAATAATATCCATGGTGATATTAAGCTAGATAACCATATTCTCACTATTACCAACGGACATATTGGTGATGGCGATGGGGGCTATGATGTTAATGGTTGGTATAATCTTGATACGGATGCGTTAGATTTAAATGCTAGGGCTAGGGCTACTCGTATTGAAAATGTGATTCGTACTGTTACAGATGTTCCTATTACGGGTTGGTTTGAAACGGACAATCATATTACAGGAACGGCTGCAAATCCGATTATAGAAGGTCGTGCTCATTTGTGGGATGGTTCTGCTTATGGAAAACTCGTGACTAATGCATTTGCAAAATATAACTATCAGAATGATACATTAGAGCTTTATAGATTTGATATTGAAGGTTATGGTGCAACTATCACAGGTGGAGGTACAGTATCTAAAGAAGCAATTAATGTTGATTTTGAAGGTAAAAATATTGATATGGGCAGATTGCTCATTAATACGGGTTACAAAGTTGATGGGTTGCTATCTGGTCGAGGGCAAATTACTGGATCTATGGATAACCCTCAATTCAATGGTTATATTTCATCTGATGCCTTATCAGTTAATGGAGAATTATTGAACGATATTCATGGTCGTGTTTATGCAGATAAATCGGTTGTAAATGTACAAGATTTCACCTTTGCTGAAGCCGATGGTGGTCGCTATGCTGTTAAAGGTGGTATGAAGTTTGATGACAGTAGACAACTATTTGGTGTATTAGATGTTACTAATGGTAGCGTAAAGAATTTACTAACCTTGCTAGACCGGTCCAACGAACATATTGATGGTAAATTAAATGGTTCTGTTGAAATTGGAGGTACACGCGATAATCCAAGTGTTAATGTAACAGGCAAGATTAATGATGTAAGTATTGATGAAAAGATTGTTGGTGATGCAACTATCAATGCAAGTTTTGCTAATCGTAAATTTAAAGTTACAACTTTGAAACTACCTGTTGGGGACGGTCTTATTGCAATAGGCGGTACGATGGATCTTGATGGTCAAGCAGATTTACAGGTTGCATTAAAGGATGTTGATATAGTACCATTCTTGCCACTTATAGGTAAGGATATTCAAGCTACTGGTTGGGTGACTGGTGTTGTGAATATCACTGGAGAAACTAAGAATCCTAAAGTAGAATTATCCAGTGCTATAGAGTCGGGATCCTTTAATGGCGTTGGCATTGATGAAGGTTTTGCACTAGCTACAATGCAAGATCAAGTCATTCAAATTCAAAGAATTCAAGGGGCTAAAAGTGGTTATAAACTTAGCGTCTATGGTAAGATTCCGTTAGCTGCAATTTTTACGTCTGGTTATATTCCAGCAAATGATAGCAAATCTATGGATGTAACTATTGACTTTAATGAAGCAGATATGGCCGTTATCCCTCTTGTTACAACTAGTATTAAGGAAGCAACAGGTCCGTTAAAAGGCACGGTTCATATTACAGGCACTATTGATCAGCCTGAAGCATATGGTACTGTATCGGTACGTAATGGTACGATGAAATTGGCAAGTGTAGAAAATCAAATCACTGGTATTGATGGAGACTTAATCTTCTCTGGTCAACAAGGTGATTTCCAATCCCGTATCAATATGGGCAAAGGCTCAGCTGGTTTGGCTGCTAAAGTAAATTGGTCTGGACATACTCTTACTAATTATAAGGCTGCAGTTCAACTGGATGATTTAGAGGTTCGCAGTGAATATGTAAGAGGACCTCTGAATGGTGAACTTTATATTGCTGACCGAGATGGATTGCCGACCCTCATTGGTACTTTAAATCTTGAAAAAATTCAATTCAAAATTCCACTTTCCTTACAATTTAGTGAAAGTACTAATGATATGGGGGTAGATGTTACTGTTCATGCCGGTAAAGGTGTACGTTTATATGATCGCACTTTATATAACATGTTTATCAGTGGCGATGTTCATTTTGGTGGCTCCTTAAAAAATCCAACTGCTAGTGGTCAATTCGATGTTAGAAATGGCACGTTTAAGTATTTGAGCCATGTATTTAATATTACAAAAGGGAATGCCCATTTCGTAGGTGGCTCTTATTTACCAAACTTACAATTAGAGGCTGAAACAAATGTAAGTAATTATACTATTATGCTTGGCGTAAAAGGGACAGTGGATCATATGGACTTATCATTGTCCTCTAATCCTACATTGTCTAGAAAGCAAATCATTTCCATGTTGACCTTCGGCCGCGGTGCAGATTCAAATAGTAGTACTTTGACAAATGAAGATGTGAATGCTGTGGCTACAGCAGGGCTTCAAATGTTTGCTTTTGGCTATGTACAAGATGCATTACAAAATACACTTGGGTTAGACCGCATCAATATTACAACAGGGTCAATTGATCCTGATGAGCCAACCAATAGGGATACGGCAAGTAATTATAATATTGAAATCGGTAAATATGTATTACCGAGAGTCATGTTGACTTATTCTCAAGGTATTAATAACAAACAAAATAAATATGGTATAGAATATTCTGTTAAACGAAACCTTAAGTTCACGGGATGGCATACATCAAAAGGGAACAATTATATAGGTGGTCGTTGGACACGTAGCTTTTAAGAGTGTGGCTAGAATGTGTAAACCCCTTAGGTATGCACATTCTAGTCATATTAATTTCATAAAATTTGTTTAATATAGTACTCATTCCAAGCAATTTATGCTATAATGATAAAGATTTATTAGTCTTTATAAATAAGATGTAAACTCTTTATGGGGATGAGTTCTAGGAGGAATTTATGTTTAAACCAAAAGCTTATAAAAGTATGCTTGCAGCGTCCGTGTTGACCGCTGTCATGGGGACAGGCAGTGTATTTGCTGCTGAGGTACAAGCTGGCTATACTCCAGATTTAAATAGCACAACGACGACTAATGCTGCTACAGCAAATGATGCAGCTACTACACAAGCTGTTTATAATGCTGATGCAACTACTACAACTATACAAGATGAAACTGATGCAGCTATCTTAGCTGCTCGTGGTGATACGACTATATCTAGTGACGGCACTGTAGTAAAAGGTTCTGATGGAACTGTTACAGTAAATAATGCTGTTTTAAAAACTGATGATAAACAAGTAAAAATGGTATCTAAAACTACTGGTGGTACTGACCTTGATAAGGCTGCTGAAAATGGCCAAACTCAAGCTGTTACAACAGTAGAAGCACAATATGTCACATCTGCTAGTGCAGAATCTGTTAATCCATACGTAGGTAAATTGATTACCGGTTTATCTATATCTGGCGTTACAGCTGAACAACAAGCAAATTTATTGCCAATTTTAACTGAAAAAGTTGGCGATGCTGTATCTGTTGATGGCGTATTTAAAGATGTAACTAATCTTGGTAATACTGGTTACTTCTCTGAAGTAAATCCTGTATTTACTTCAGTGCCTGAAGGCGTAAAATTGGACTTTGCCGTAACAGTAAATCCAGTTACTACTGGGGTTTCTTTTGAAGGTAATACTGTATATTCTTCTGAAGTATTGACTAAGTTCATGGACATTCAACCAGGTCAAGTTCTTAACTCTGTATCCGTAGGGCAAAAAGTTCAAGGGATTAATGCTGCATATGCTCGCGATGGCTATATGTTAGCACACGTTGATGGTATCCGTGTAGATGACCAAGGCGTACTTCATATACACATTGTTGAAGGTATCGTAGAAGATATCATTCCAGCAGGTAACAAGAAAACTCGCAATAAAGTTATTACTCGTGAATTTGTTCAAAAGAAAGGAAAACCTTTTAATAAATTCTTGGTACGTCGTTCTGTAGAACGCGTATATAACTTAGGCTTTTTTGATGACGTAAACGTTCGTATATTGCCAGGTGAACAAGATCCAAATAATGTAATTATT
>CAMUQE010000061.1 GCA_947096075.1 Veillonella parvula
AAAAGTCAAATATAATAGAATTATGCTAAAGAACAAATAGTCAAAACTATAGTAAATAAACTTTAAAGGGGTGTTTTTTATGAGTATGATAGCTGATAAAATAGAAAAATTTATATTAGACCGTATGCGTGAAGAACAAGAAAAGCTAATTTTAAAGCGTAATGAATTGGCTGATGAATTAGATTGTGCGCCATCCCAAATTAGTTACGTGTTAAGTACGCGTTTTTCTAATGAGCGCGGTTTTGATGTTGAGTCAAGACGTGGCTTGGGTGGATATATTCGAATCAAAAAAATTAACCCAGAAAGTTCAGATTCTTTACCTGCTGTTACAACTTATCGGATTTATGAAGGTCCAAACACGGTAGAACGATTAATTGATATGCGAGATGTAGATCAATCATTATTTCAATTATTACAATCTGAAAAGATTACCCGTCGTGAAGCTCAATTGATGCATAATTCTTTTGCTACATTAATTGAAAATGTAGACGTAGAAGAACGTAATGATGCTGTTCGTCAATTATATGCATCAATGGTGGACACTTTACGGAAGGAGTGATGATTTGTGTTATGTGATCATTGCCATAAAAATGAAGCTACTATCCATATGACTAATATCATAAATAATCAAAAGACTGAGCAACATCTTTGCAGTGCTTGTGCCACCGAGTTACAACAAGCTGGGAAATTATCTCCTTATAGTTCTTTTATGAATGATATGTGGGATAATAACTTTTTTACTAATGATTTTTTTAAGAATATGGTGTATCCAGATAACTTATTAAAAGCTCATCAATCTAAGAGATGCCCTCAGTGTGGTATTACTTATGATGAATTCAATCGGGTAGGTAAGTTTGGCTGTGGTCAATGTTATGAGACTTTTAATAGTGAAATAAATCCATTATTAGAACGAATACAAGGTAGTTCTGAGTATGAAGGAACGGTACCTAGTCGTGGTACAAATGTATTTAAAGCAAAATATGAAGTAAAGAAATTGCGTCATCAATTAGATACAGCTATTCAAGCTGAACACTTTGAAGAAGCCGCAATCTTAAGAGATAAAATTAAAGAGTTAGAAGTCATCATCGATGGTGATAAAGAGTAGGAGGTTCTTATGTTAGATACTATATTGGACTCTCCTCTAAGTCAGTGGCTGTGTCAGGATGCAGAGGCGACAGACCATATTGTAATTTCAAGCCGTATACGTTTGGCGAGAAATTTTGATGATATATTGTTTACGAATCGTGAAGATACAGTTTCCTTGGAAAAAGTAAATACAATCTCTCGAGGCTTATTGCCAATATTAAAAAAGGCTGATGGACATCAATATACAAATATCAGCCTTGAGCAATTAAGTCAAAGTGAACGTGCTGTTTTAGTTGAAAAGCATTTAATGAGTCCTGCTTTAGAGGAACATTTGCCTTATCGTAATTTGATCGTATCTGATGATGCTTCTATCGTAATTATGGTAAATGAAGAAGATCATTTACGTATTCAATCTATGGCTTCAGGACTTAAATTGCAACAAGCTTATAATCATGCAGTTCAAATTGATAAAGCCATCGAAGAAAAATACCCTTATGCCTTTGATGAGCGATTTGGTTATTTAACTGCTTGTCCCACTAATGTGGGTACAGGTTTACGAGCATCTGTTATGTTACATTTACCCGCATTGACCTTATCTGGTCGTATTACGAGACTCATTCGTAACATAATACAACTAGGTTACTCTGTACGAGGGTTGTATGGTGAAGGTTCTGAGGCTTTGGGTTGTATTTATCAGATTTCTAATCAACGAACGATGGGGATTAGTGAAGAAGCGACTATTGAGCAATTGAATAAAATCGTAGAAGGAATTATTGCAGAAGAACGAAAGTCTCGGCAGTCTTTATTACATAATGATAAAGAAGGTTTGGAAGATATACTGTGGCGATCTTATGGAGTTTTACAATATGCACGACGTGTAAACGGTAAAGAGGCACTTAGTAAGCTTAGTGATATTCAATTAGGTGTAGATTTAGAAATATTACCTTCTTGGGGTAAGGATACTTTTAATGAGCTTGTTGCTATAACTAGACCAAACTTTCTCTGTAAATACTTAGGAAATGAAAATTTGACAGATGCTGATCGAGATAGCTATCGTGCAAAAGTGATACGTCAAAAACTTTCAAAATAATATAAGCAAATAAAAAATCAATGCATGATTATTTATTTTGTATAGCTTGATTTATATAATTTTTTAGTTTAACTATTAAGAGATTTGTAAGAAATAGTAGATATATATACTAGATAGCATAATAGATTAATGGGTTTAATATCGGTTTTTGATATTCCAATGGTTATTTGACCATTGTTTACATATATTTGAAGAGAAACAATTACAATTTACATAGATAGATGAGGTGATATTATGATGCAACGGTTTACAGACGATGCACAGCGTGTTCTTTCGTTAGCTCAAGAGGCTGCTTTGGAGTTAGGACATGACTATGTCGGTACTGAACACGTACTCATCGGCCTTACAAAGGTTAAAAATGGGGTAGCCGCTAAAGCATTAGAAGAGCTTGGTCTTGTTACAGAAGATATTTTTGAAGCTGTAGAACAACATGTGGGACGTGGTAATAAAAAGGCAACATCAATATATATGACACCTCGCGTTAAACATGTACTTGAGCTTGCTATTCAAGTAGCAAATCACATGAATCACAACTACGTTGGTACTGAGCATATTTTATTGGGCCTACTTAGTGATGGTAGCGGCGTTGCCGTTGCTATTTTACGAGCTATGAATATACGTAGTAATGACATAGTAGAAGCAATTCGTAGTATTCTTGGCTCGAATAAAGGCAGCAACAATGGTGGTCAAGAGGGATTAAATAGCAACAATGATTTAGGTGAGTTGTCTGATTTTGCAACCGATCTTAATGAGTCTGCTAAACAAGGTAAGATTGATCCTGTTATTGGTCGCGATACAGAGATTCAACGAGTCATTCAAATTCTTAGTCGTAGAACTAAAAATAATCCTGTTCTTATCGGTGAGCCAGGTGTAGGTAAAACAGCTATTGCTGAAGGATTGGCACAGCGTATTGTGACTGGTAATGTACCGGAGATTTTACGTAATAAACGCATTATTTCTATTAGTATTGGTTCTATGTTAGCGGGTGCCAAGTACCGTGGTGAATTTGAAGAACGGTTGAAAAAAGCAATCGATGAAGTACAACAACATGATGATATGATTATCTTTATAGATGAAATTCATACATTGGTTGGGGCAGGTGCTACTGAAGGTGCTATGGATGCAGCTAATATCTTAAAGCCTGCTTTGGCACGTGGTGAATTCCAAGTTATCGGTGCCACAACACTCGATGAATATAAGAAGCATATAGAAAAAGATGCCGCTCTAGAGCGTCGTTTTCAACCTGTTCAAGTAGGAGAGCCCAACGAAGAGGATGCTCTTGAAATTTTGAAGGGTTTAAGAGATCGGTACGAAGCCTTTCATAAGGCTAAGATTACAGATGAAGCATTAAAAGCGGCTGTATCCTTATCTAACCGATATATTACAGATAGATTCTTGCCTGATAAGGCTATTGATGTAGTCGATGAAGCTGCATCTAAAGTTCGTATGAAAGTATTTTCTGCAGCACCTGATGTTAAGGCGTTAGAGGATCGCCTCAATACAGTTAAGAAAGAAAAAGAAGCTGCTGTTACGTCTCAAGATTTTGAAAAGGCTGCAAAGCTTCGCGATGAAGAAAAATCACTTTTAAAAGAAATTGGTGATAAAAAATCTGTCGCTAAAGAAAAAAGCGATCAAAAGTTAATAGTAACAGAGGAAGATATAGCTACTGTAGTAGCGCAATGGACAGGCATTCCAGTAGCTAAAATTGCAGAAGAAGAGTCTGAAACCTTACTTCATTTAGAAGAAGAACTTCATAAACGCGTAGTAGGTCAAGATGAGGCTGTTACCGCTGTAGCTAAAGCTGTACGCCGTGCAAGGGCTGGATTAAAAGACCCAAAACGTCCTATTGGTTCATTTTTGTTCCTTGGGCCAACAGGAGTGGGGAAAACTGAGCTAGCTAGAGCACTTGCATCCTCCTTGTTCGGCGATGAATCTGCTATGATTCGACTTGATATGTCTGAATATATGGAAAAACATACTGTATCTCGCTTAGTCGGGGCACCTCCAGGCTATGTAGGTTATGAAGAGGGTGGTCAGTTAACAGATGCGGTACGTCGCAAACCATATAGCGTTATTCTCCTCGATGAAGTGGAAAAGGCGCATGCAGATTTCTTTAATATCTTGTTACAAGTTCTTGATGATGGTCGTCTTACTGATAGTCAAGGTAGAACTGTAGATTTCAGAAATACAGTTATAATCATGACAAGTAATTTAGGTGCTAAAGCTTTACATAAGAACTCTCCAGAACTTGGTTTCTTAGCAGCTAAAAAGGCTGATTCTAATGTAGATGAAAATAAAGGAATTGATTTTAAAGAGGCTAAGAAGTCGGTAATGGATGCGGTGAAACGTCATTTTAGACCTGAGTTTTTAAATCGTATCGATGAAATGATTGTATTCCATCCATTAACTGAAGAGGACTTAAAAGAAATTGTAACCATCTTGATGAGTGATGTTACAAAACGCCTTGAAGAACGTGATTTGCACTTAGAAATCACTCCAGAGGCTATGAAATTACTTGTTAAGGAAGGCTCTGATTTTACAATGGGGGCTCGACCATTAAAACGTGCTATTCAACGTTTAATTGAGGACCCAGTGTCGGATCTTATTTTGAAAGGAGATGCAAAAGAAGGCAAAATAATTAAAGCAGATGCAAAGGATAATGATCTTATTGTATCAATATGATAAAAAATACAAATTATACAGTTGATGACTACCTTTCATATAAAAAATATAAGTTAAATGGTATACTATAGAATGATGATAGTTAACCATGTAGTAAAATTATGCATAAAAGGTCATGAATGGTTATCATTCATGACCTTTCTTTTTAAAAGTTTTGAGGTATTATGGCAAAAGCGAAATCAGTATTCTTCTGTCAAAATTGTGGGGCTGAATCCTCTAAATGGATGGGCCGTTGTCCACAATGTGGTGAATGGAATACATTAGTTGAAGAAATCATTAAAGAAACTAAACATAGCCGCACACCTTCTCGTGGTGTAGGAAACCAATCAACGAAGCCTACGGCCTTGCCAGATATTGAAATCTCTTCTATTGCACGTATATCCACAACCTTTGGTGAAATTGACCGCGTATTAGGTGGTGGAATAGTACCTGGTGCACTTATGCTTTTAGGTGGCGATCCTGGCATTGGTAAATCTACTTTGTTACTACAGGTGTCTCAGAAGGTAGCCGATACAGTAGGTGCTGTTCTTTATGCATCTGGTGAAGAGTCTCAGTTACAACTTAAGCTTCGAGCAGAGCGACTGCATATCAATAGTGAACGGTTACAAGTTATTGCAGATACAGATTTAGATCATATATTAGAGCAGGCCGATGCAATGACTCCATCCTTACTAGTCATTGATTCTATTCAAACTATGTATACTGGAGACATTGATGCTGCACCAGGCAGTGTAAGTCAAGTTCGTGAATGTACATCTCGCTTGCTTCGCTTCTGTAAAGAACGCAATATTCCAACCGTTATCATTGGGCATGTAACGAAAGAGGGCAATATCGCTGGTCCACGTATGTTAGAACATATGGTAGACGTAGTGCTTTACTTTGAAGGAGAGCGTTCCTATCAATTCCGTATATTACGGTCTATTAAAAACCGTTTTGGCTCTACATCAGAAACAGGCATTTTTGCTATGGTAGAGGAAGGGTTACAGGAATTGTCCAATCCGTCTGCTTCTCTTTTAGCTGAGCGTTCCGATGAAGAAAGCGGCAGTGCCGTCATGATTTACCTTGAAGGGGTTCGTCCCATCTTAGTAGAGGTACAAAGCTTAGTCGTTACTACGGCCTTTGGTATGCCACGACGCACGGCGATAGGTTACGATCTCAATCGATTAATCGTATTATTGGCTGTTTTAGAAAAACGCTGTGGCTTTACATTAGGTAATAAAGATGTATATGTAAATGTTATCGGTGGTCTCAAGGTAAATGAACCTGCTTGTGATTTATCTATGGCGGTTGCCATTGTGTCAAACCTGAAAAATCGAATCGTTCCAACAGATATGGTAATTTTAGGTGAAGTAGGCTTAACTGGAAATGTTCGCAGTATTCCTCGCATTGAACAGCGTATTAATGAAGCTAAGAAATTAGGCTTTAAAAAGTTTATTATTCCTGACGGCAATTATAAGCAAATTAAGGATAATGATAGTTCTATCAAAATTAGAGGCGTCAAATCTATACAAGAGGCGATGCAGCTCGTATTTTCATAATTAGGAGGTGAATTCATGATTTATCGGATTTTACGCTATGTAATAGCCATCCTAGTAGGTACAGCAGCCTACGTAGGAATGGATAGCTTAGCACCTATTATCGACCCATATTTGGTTTCCCAATTTGAGTCCTTTGGGGATATGTCATTAACAATTGCACGCATTGCAGTATTAATTGTTGGTACATTGGTAGGCCTTATTATTGGCTATTTGATTTCCTCATTTATTTTGAAACAAGGTTTAGTAATTGCTAAAAGATTAGAGCGTATTCTTACTCATATTCCAAATCAAGAATTGATTGCAGGCACCATCGGTTTATTATTCGGTCTTATTATTGCAAATTTAATTGGTGTTGCATTCAATCAAGTGCCTATTATAGGACCTTATATTCCTATAATTCTGAGTGCTATTTTTGGATATAGTGGACTTAAAATCATGGCTCGTAAAGGCCCCGAAATGTACAATAACTACGTACAACAATGGGGGGGGGATAGCACTAAAAAAACAAGTCGTTTTAAAATGTTTTCAACTCATAAATTAGATAAATCCTCTAGTACGCCAAAATTACTAGATACTTCAGTTATTATTGACGGTCGTATCAAAGAACTATGTGCTACAGGCTTTATTGAAGGGCCTCTTATGGTACCACTATTTGTATTAAATGAGTTACAGGTAATTTCTGACTCTGCGGATGCTACGAAACGCAATCGTGGTCGACGTGGCCTTGATATTTTGAAGGATATGCAAGATACCAATAAGGTAGCTATAGAAATTGTTGAAGATGATTATGATGATCTTGTAGAAGTTGATTCAAAACTTATGCGACTTGCTTTAGATAAGCAATGGAAATTGATGACTAACGATTTTAACTTGAACAAGGTGGCTCGTGTACAAGGTATTGAAGTTCTTAACCTCAATGAATTGGCGAATGTATTAAAACCAGCTCTTATTGCAGGTGAGTGGATTCGCGTACAAATCATGAAAGAAGGTAAGGAAGTACACCAAGGTGTAGCGTATCTTGATGATGGTACGATGATTGTCGTAGAGGATGGTAAGCCTTATGTTGGTCAAAATGTGGAGGTTATGGTTACATCCATATTACAAACGAGTGCAGGTCGCATGATCTTTGCTCGTGTAGATGGAGGACAAAATGGACAAGGTAATTAGTTGTATTGTTCTCGCCGCAGGTGCAGGGCGTCGCATGGGGTACAAAGAAAATAAGATATTTATCCCTTTGGGACGATTCTCTATTATTCAGCGTACATTGCAAAATGTAGCAAATGTTGATGGCTTGAAAGAGATTATTCTTGTTGTAGCCGAAGGTGAACAAGAGTATATGACAAAACATTTACAAGAGTTGAATTTGACTGTTCCAGTTCAGATAGTACTTGGTGGAAAAGAGCGTCAAGACTCTGTAGCATGTGGCCTTAAATTTGTTGCAGATATAAGTAATATTGTTCTTGTTCACGATGGGGCACGCCCATTAGCATCAACGGAACTGTTTGATGCTGTTGTTAGCGCTGCAGTAGAACATGGAGCTGCCACCGTTGGGGTTCCTGCTACGGATACGATTAAACGAGTTGATACGGACCATAATGTTCTAGAAACATTACAGCGCAGTGAACTATACCAAATTCAAACGCCACAAGGCTTTCAAAAAGAATTATTTGTAGAGGCTCATCAAGCGGCATATGAAACAAAATATCTTGGTACTGATGATGTATCATTAGTTGAGTATGTAGGTAAGCCTGTACATATAGTTGAAGGAAATTATTGTAATATTAAAGTGACAACACCAAATGATATTGCAGTAGCTAAACGATATTTAGGAATTGAGGATAAACGTATGCGCGTTGGATTTGGTTATGATATTCATCAATTAAAAGCAGGTCGTCCTTGTATCTTAGGTGGTGTTCATATAGAATCTGACCTTGGCCCTGATGGTCACTCCGATGCGGATGTTCTTATTCATGCCTTGATGGATGCCATGTTGGGTGCTGCAGGTTTACGGGATATCGGATACTATTTTCCACCTGAAGATGACCAGTATAAAGGGATTTCTAGCATGCTTTTATTAGAAAAAGTAAATTCCTTATTGAAAGAACGTGGGTTACAAGCCTATAATATTGATATTATGGTTATTTCTGAGACACCTAAATTAAAGCCTCACATCGATATGATGAAGGCTAATTTACAGTCTATATTAGAGATACCATTAGATCGCATTAGTATTAAAGCGACAACGAATGAAATGCTAGGTGCCATTGGGCGCCGCGAAGGTATTGCTGCACAAGCTGTCGTTTCTGTATATGAAGGAGAGATTTAATCATGAGTTCCATGAAAGTTCGTTTTGCTCCAAGCCCTACGGGTCCATTCCATATTGGTGGTGCTCGTTCTGCTTTGTTTAACTGGTTATTAGCACGTAAGGAAAAAGGCACATTTGTGTTGCGCATTGAAGATACGGATTTAACTCGTTCTACACGTGAAAGTGAAGAGAATATTAAGGCTTCCTTACAATGGCTTGGCATGAACTGGGATGAAGGCATTGATGTAGGTGGTAATAATGGTCCTTACCGTCAAACAGAACGTCTTGATTTATATAAAAAAGTAACACAACGCTTATTGGATGAAGGTAAAGCTTATGAGTGTTATTGCACCCCTGAAGAGTTAGATGCGGTGCGTCAAAATCAAATGGAGCGTGGGGAAACACCGAAATACAACGGTCATTGTGAACACTTAGATGAAGAGACAAAGGCTAAATACATTGCAGAAGGTCGTAAACCTACAATTCGTTTGCGTGTACCGTTGAATAAAACATATGCTTTTGATGATATGGTACGTGGGCATGTATCCTTTGAATCTAATGGTGTTGGTGATTTTGTAATTGTAAAATCTGATGGCATTCCTGTATATAATTTTGCCGTAGTAATGGACGATCATATGATGGGGATTACTCACGTTATTCGTGCAGAAGAACATCTATCCAATACACCTCGACAAATGGCCATATATGAAGCTCTTGGCTGGGAAGTTCCTAAGTTTGGTCATATTTCCTTAATTCTTGGTAAAGACTACAAGAAAATGTCTAAACGTCATGGTGCTACTTCTGTTGAACAATACAAACAATTAGGTTATTTGCCAGAAGCACTTGTAAACTTCTTGGCACTTCTTGGTTGGGCTCCTGAAGGTGAAGAAGAATTCTTCACACAAGATGAATTGATTCAGGCTTTCTCTATGGATCGGGTAGCGAAAAATCCTGCTGTATTTGATATTGATAAGTTAAACCATATAAATTTCCACTACATGAAGAATTTGAGTGATGAAGAGTTATTCCACCTTTGTTTACCACATTTGAAAGAGGTTGGTTTAGCTCCAGATAGCTTGAATCAAGTTGATATCGATTGGTTGACATTGTTATGCTCTACATTCCGTGATCATATTAGCTATGGTGCTCAAATTAAAGATCATGTAGGTTTGTTTATGGGCGAAACAGTATTCCTTGAAGAGGGGCATGAAGAGGAGTTGCGTGCTGTATTGAAGGAAGAAACAGCCCCAACAGTTCTCGGCGCTTTCCGGAATGCATTGGCTGAACTTGATGAAATTACACCTGAAGTTGTAAAAGCAACAATCAAGGCGGTAATGAAAGAAACCTCTTTAAAAGGTAAATTCGTATTTATGCCAATTCGTGTAGCTTTAACAGGTCAAATGCATGGTCCAGATTTGAATAATATTGTCACATTACTTGGTAAAGAAAAGTGCTTACATCGTTTAGATAATGTAGGTGCATTAACAAAATAAATTTTATCAATTAATCAAAGGAGTTCACGTAACAGGTGTTATGTGAACTCTTTTTGTATATGTTGTTAATATTCTATAGAAATGCTATAATAATCGGCGTATTAA
>CAMUQE010000062.1 GCA_947096075.1 Veillonella parvula
TGTAAGTGAATAAGTTTTCTAAAATATTTTTATCTTTTATAGTATTATCATACCATAGTATCTATTGTTTGGGGCTTAAAAATTTATCGATTATGATTACTTATCATAATCATCAGAAACATCTATGCAGAATGTAATTTCAGTATACGATTTCAACCATCGATTTATAGTATAATATGAATATATTGTATATTTCAGTTTGTTAGTATACGAAGTGTCTCTAGGTATTACCATGGCTTTTACAGTATGGCGTTTTAAGGGATGCACAGGAGGAATTATGAAACGAATTTTATTAGTATTAATGAGCGTTTTCATGCTTGCTTTTTTAGTAGGTTGTGGTAATGATGCAAGTAAAACAACTGAGTCAGCTAAACCAAGCACATCTGAAAAGATTACTGTACAAGCTGCAGCAAGCCTTAAAGGTGCTCTTACAGAATTGGCTGATGCTTACAAAAAAAGCCATAACTTAGCGGATGATCAAATCGCTATTAACTTCGCTGGTTCTGGTACATTACGTCAACAAATCGAACAAGGTGCACCAGCTAGTTTATTTATTTCTGCTGACGAAAAAAACATGAAAATGTTACAAGAAAAAGATTTGGTAACTGATGTAAAACCATTCGTAACTAATGAACTCGTTCTCGTAGTTCCAAAAGGTCAACCTAAGGTTGAGCTAAATCAAATCGGTACAGTAAAGCGTATCGTATTGGGCAATCCTGAAACAGTACCAGCTGGTAACTATGGTAAACAAGTATTAACAAAACTAGGCGTTTGGGAACAGGTAGAACCTAATGTAGTATACGCTAAAGATGTAAAAGCTGTAACTGCTTCCATTAGCCAAGGTGCTGGAGATGCTGGTTTCATCTATAAAACTGATGCTATCGCAGCGGGCGATGCAGTTGAAATCTCTGCAGTAACACCGGCTGATTCCCATGATCCAGTTATCTATCCAATCGGTATTATTAAAAAATATGACAACGCATTGTCAAAAGACTTTTACCAATACGTAATGAGCCCAGAAGGCCAAAAAGTATTAGAAAAATACGGTTTCTCTACTTCTAAATAAGAGTAAAGCGCTAGCTTTCAGGGCTAGCGTTTTCTTATGATACAATAGAGATATTATTGATATTACTAATCTTATGATTGCTCACTGTATGCTTTTTCTTTTTACTCATTTGTAGTGATGAGTGATTAATAATCTAGCATATGATTTTGGGCATATAATTTGTTTGAAAAGTATTTTTGAATTAATGGATATAGCACATACTTTAGAGTTGTTGTGTATAGAAAGGGGGCGTGACATGAGTCCATTATGGCTGTCGCTATGGGTGGCAAGTATAGCTCTTATTATAGTTATTTTAAGTGGCTTAGCGACTTGTTACTGGATGAACCGTTGCAAGTGGGGTGGTATTGCCATTCTTGATGCACTTATTACCTTGCCACTTGTACTGCCTCCGGTAGTCGTTGGTTTTGCGTTACTTATGGTATTTACTCCAGGTTATGCGTTTGGTGCTTGGCTTGAAGCTCATGGTATGAGTGTTGTTTTTGCTGCATCCGGTGCCGTGATAGCCTCCTCTGTAATTGCATTCCCGCTGTTTTATCAAACGGTGCGTTCAGCATTGCAATCCGTCGATCATAATATGGAGGACGTAGCGCGTACATTAGGTGCTTCAGAGTTACGTATCTTCTTTACTATCTCCGTACCACTCGCTTGGAAAGGTATTCTGACGGGCAGTATTTTAGCCTTCTGTCGTGCTATGGGCGAGTTCGGTGCTACCATTTTGATTGCAGGCAATATTCCAAAGGTAACGCGCACCATGCCACTTGCTATTTACTCTTACGTAGAGGCAGGGCAGTACATGGATGCTTTTGAATTAGTTATCTATATTTGTGTGCTTACATTGGCATTGTTGAGTGGGATTCACCTCATCACAAAGGGGTCCTTGTTCCGTCATATTGATAATAATTAGGAGGTCCGATGATTACATTTTCCTTTACCGTAGCTAGACCTTCTGTGACTGTGAAAGCTGATGGGGTACTTCCTTCTGGTATTACCGTTTTGACAGGTCAATCCGGCAGTGGTAAAAGTACTTTCATTAAATGCATTGCAGGACTTGTAAAACCCACTACAGGTAGTATTCGCTGTAATGAAACAACGTTGGTCGATCGAGATAATAAGATTTGGGTTCCCGCTCAAAAACGTCAGGTAGGCTATATGCCACAAGGCAATATCGTATTCCCGCATTTGTCTGTGGAACATAATATTACCTATAGCAAACGAGGCACACCTAATATGTGCAATAGTCTATTGCAGCGTTTAGGCCTTGAGAAATATCGTAAAACGAAGGCAGGAAGCTTGTCAGGTGGTGAGCAACAACGAGTTGCTTTGGGACGTGCCCTCTACTCTAAACCCACTATATTGCTCCTCGATGAGCCTTTATCTGCACTAGACTGGAACTTGAGAAAGCAAGTACGTGAAGACCTCGTATCTATCATCCGTGAATGGGATGTACCCTGCGTATGGGTTACCCATGATGAAAGCGAAGCCGAAATGGTTGGAGATCGGCACTGGACCTGTGAAGACGGAATCATTACAATTCCTAAATAAGGGAAGTCTAATATAAATATAAAACACCTTCATAAACGTTATCATATGATATATGCTATTCAACTTGAATAGGGGCTCATTATGATGACTATTTGTGAAGGTGTTTTTTGTTATTACTATAATCTTTATTATTGATTTAGTATATGTATATTACGTTTTGGTTGTTGTTACTGTTTAATTTCTGCAGATGTGTGTGCTGTTTTACTTATAAATCCAACGATAGCTGTAACGACAAATGCTATTGTAAAGGTTGGTAATGTAGCACCTATTGTACTTTCACTATGTAACATATAGTGGTATAAACCAACAGATACGGCCCAAATAAAACTTCGTACGAGATAAGCTGATACTATTTGTACTTGTTGGCGATTGATAAAGTAGTCCGCCAATAAGATGGCAATCATCGGCGCAAATACAGAGCCGATAAGGTATAGGAAGTCTGTAATATCATCCATTGGATATAGAATAGCTGCAATAGTGCCCACGATAGTAACGATGACGGCTATACCTTTACTGGATGCACCGTTATAGATAGTCGTACTAGATACGCCTGCAGAGTAAGCGTCCATAAAGGTTGTAGTAACGGTAGAGAAGATGATAACGATGAGTCCAGCAAGGCCAAGTCCTGCATTCATCATGATAGTAATGATGGAGTCGCCACCGCCAAAGATGGCCGCACTAAGACCTAAGGTGTACATAACGATACTTGTTATAGTGTAGACTGTAGCACTTGTAAGTGATGCGGAGAAAGGGTTTTTGCTTTCACGGGTATAATCACTGATGAGAGGTAGCCAAGATAGTGGCATGGCAATAGATAATTCAAGAGCAGCGATAAAACTCATATTTCCGCTAGTTAGAAGGCTACCTTCGCTAGGCCACTGCGATATCATGTGAGCGCCCATGTAGAGGGTGAGACCTAGCAATAGAACAGATACGATGGCTTGAATATAGCCCGTATTGTGGAGGCCGATGAAGAGCCACAGGATGACAAGCGCTCCGATAGCTATCGTCCAAATCATAGGGGATAGGGGGGCTAGTTCTTGTAAGGCTAGCATAGCATCGTAGATCATGATGCTAGTCCAGCCGATGAGTTGAAGCATATTTAAAAAAGCAAAGCCTTTAGCCCCTAGTGGGCCAAAGCTGAAGGCGGTAGTATTCATACTGCCTTGCCGTAAACGTCCACCGATGAGGCCAGCTCCAAAGAGTAATATACCGCCGATGATATGCCCCAGTATGATGGCATATAGACCTTGAGTGAGCCCTAAGGGCGCCAGATAGGTTCCTGTCATAATTTCCGCTATAGATAGAGCGGCACCGAACCATATCATGGCGAACTGTGGTTGTGTAATATGTGTGTCTTTCATACGTCCTCCTTGCCAGGAAGTCATAGAAAAAGCCGAGTTCACAGGAACTCGACTATTAATCCTCTATGTTCCCTACGTTGGCATTATCCAAATCAGGTTATGGGTTAAAGCGTTAGCTTACTCTCAGCCCACTTTTGTGAGCACCCCATTATGGCTTCATTATACGAGGTGGTACGGGAACCGTCAATTCTTTTGTTGCATAGATTGTATAATGATGTTATAACTAGAGTATAAAAATATATTGCCACTAGGGGTGCGTTTGCTGAGATTGACCATTCAAAACCCTAGACCTGATCCAGATAATACTGGCGTAGGGAAGTGGAGTGAAATATAATACTAAACTATTACAAGACCATTCCATTTGGAGTGGTCTTGTTTTTATATCTTTGGAGGTATTATGAAAAAACTGATTATTGCTAGTATATGTGTGGCCTTAGGTGTAGTGTTATCTACTACATCAATTCCGGTTGGGCCGGCTCGTATTTTTCCGTTTCAACATATGATTAATGTTATCTTAGCCGTTGTGGTGGGGGCCAGATTTTCCGTAGGTGCTGCCTTTAGTACTTCTTGTTTACGGAATATATTGGCCTTAGGATCTCCGCTAGCCTTTCCTGGCAGTATGATTGGCGCTTGGCTATCCGCTTATTTATATAAGAAATATAACGTCATCTGGGCAGCAGCTCTAGGTGAAATCATTGGTACAGGCATTATTGGTGCTCTCGTGAGTTATCCAATAGCTCATTTCCTATTAGGTAAACCTTTGGCATTGTTGACTTTGATTACATCCTTCTCTATGAGCTCTGTGGCAGGTGCTTGCATTGGTTTCATAGTATTACAAATCTTATCTCGACGTAATCTATTACACAAGGAGGCATAATGAAACTACATACTGCATTGACAATTGCCGGTACCGACCCTAGTGGTGGCGCTGGCATTATGGCCGATTTGAAATCCTTCCAAAGCTGCCATGTATATGGTATGGCAGTGGTTACCTCCGTGGTAGCTCAAAATACAACGGGGGTACACCATGTAGAACATCTATCGCTAGAAAGCATAGAGAAACAGTTACACGATGTATATTCAGATATTACACCACAAGCTGTTAAGACGGGCATGATTGCTTTACCAGAGATGATGGATCTCATCTATCCGTATGTGAGTAAGAACATACCTTATGTGATGGATCCAGTTATGATTGCCACTAGTGGTGATCGACTCGTATCAGATGAGGCTGTTGATTTCTTAAAATCTAAACTCATTCCAATCGCCACAGTCATCACACCTAATCGTAGCGAGGCAGAGGTATTGGCGGACATGTCTATTACTTGTGAAAACGACATTACAATAGCAGCTAAGCGTATTTTACATGAATTAGGACCTCGAGTGGTTATTATAAAAGGCGGCCATATTGGAGATGATGCTACGGATTATGCATTCACCAAAGAAGGAAATGTGCGTACGTGGACAAGTCCTAAATATGATACTGTTCATACTCACGGTACGGGATGCACCTTCTCTGCGGTTATTACAGCAGAGCTTGCCAAAGGGCGTGATGTAATGGATGCAATTGGCATTGCAAAGGACTATATCGCCCTTGCTATCAAACATAATCCTGCGCTCGGGCATGGGTGTGGTCCTGTTAATCATATGGCATATGGACTGATGGTAAATGGGCCTCAAACGATGGATGAGCTCTTGAAAAATGACGAGAGGAGATAGTGATATGACCTATGAAAATCCATATATAAATAGTACAACTTGGTCCGAACTGAATATATTAGAGACTGTACGCAAAAGAAATCCACTTGTTATTTGTATTACCAATGATGTGGTGAGGACCTTTACGGCTAACGGTTTACTAGCCATCGGTGCATCACCCGTGATGAGTGAGTGTAGTGAAGACTTAAAAAACCTTATCGTTCATGCTTCTGCGCTACTTATTAATATTGGGACCGTTACACCAGAAAAGGTTATTTATTACAAAGAGGCTATCACCTTAGCGAAGGCTCATGAGGTACCCATTGTGCTAGACCCTGTGGGCTGTCACGCCGGGGCGTATCGACTATCTGTAGTTTTAGACTTGATTAAAACGGATGCTATTTCGTTGCTACGGGGTAACCAAAGTGAAATCAAAGCAATCTATGATGCTCTCAATATAAATCATAAAGTTGATAGCTCTCTCTTTGGTAAGGGCGTAGATGGGGAACAAGTTGAAGATAGCGCAATTATAACGTATCGTCTTGCACGCCAAATTAACTGTCCTGTTGTCGCAACGGGCGAAGAGGACTATGTTTCCGATGGAATCCGCGTATTTACAGTTCCTCATGGTCATCCAATCATGACAGCGGTAACAGGGAGCGGTTGTTTATTAGGTGCTGTGTTAGCTGCATTTTTTAGTTCTTATTGTCAATTTATGTATAACATGCCTATCGGAGAGTTTCTTGCGTATGCACTGGCTTACTATGGTCTAGCTGGTGAAAGTGCGGTTAAGGCGAGCGGCGTAAAACCTGGTAGTTTTAGTGTGGCATTTCTGGATGCCTTATATGAATTCGATGATGCGATGCTTTTATCTGAAAACCGAATACGGTCAGTAGTTGTGCCCGATCAATTAAAGGTATATTTTATTAGTGGTACACAAGATGTAGGTTTTAATAAAGACCATTTACTAGGCATTGTTGAAGCTGCTTGTCGAGGTGGTGTGACCTGCTTCCAATTTAGAGAGAAGGGCATAGGAGCATTAGAAGGGCAAGAAAAATTAGAATTAGCTCAGCAGTTAAAAGTGATCTGTGCCATGTATAATGTGCTTTATATTATTAACGATGATGTAGATTTAGCAGTTGCTGTTAATGCTGATGGTGTTCACGTAGGACAAGAAGATATGCGTTTAGAAGACGTTCGTAATCTTGTAGGGAATAAGGTCATTGGTATATCCATTCATTCTGTGGAGGAACTACATAAGACCGATGTAGTTTATGCGGATTGCGTTGGTGTAGGCCCTATGTATGCTACAAGTAGCAAACCTGATGCTCAATTGCCGTGCGGACCTGAGCGCATTACTGAGTTACGAGCAGCAGGTTTAACATTACCATGCGTTGGTATCGGGGGTATTACCTTAAATAACGTAAAGCCTGTTTTGCAAGCAGGTGCTAGTGGAGTAGCTGTAATATCTGCTATTGCTCATGCAGATAATCCATATGAAGCAACACAACAATTTAAATACTTGGTAGATAATATTAAGTGATATGTCTTTATAATTCTAGGATAGTAAATAGTAAGTACTATAAAAAGTAATGGAATAAAAATTATAGTAAATAGAACAAAAAATAGAAAAAATGCAAAAAAAGACGATGACTCATGTCATCGTCTTTTTGTTAAGGAAGTTGTCAGTACTTACTGTAAGTTTAAAATGTACTTACATGTATAGTTTCATTAAAATCTGTACTTACAGGTTGTTAGTTTAATTAGTATCGTACTTACAGATTAGATGGATTCAACGAAACGGTGGAAGAAAGCTTGTGGGTGAGCACATACTGGGCAAACTTTTGGAGCTTCTTCACCAACGTGTACATAACCACAGTTAGCACAGATCCATGCTACTGGTTGGTCGTTGTGGAACACTTTGTTACCGGATACTTGAGCTGCTAATGCAAGGTAACGAGCTTCATGACGAGCTTCGATTTTACCAACTTCGCGCATTTGGAAAGCGATTTTAGCAAAGCCTTCTTTTTCTGCTTCGTCAGCGAATTCTTTGTACATTGTAGTGTGTTCGTAGTTTTCACCAGCTGCTGCGTCGCGAAGGTTAGCTTCGATATCAGCGGAAACATCGCCACCATGAAGAGCTTTGAACCACAATTTAGCATGTGCAGATTCGTTGTGAGCAGTTTCTTCGAAATAATCAGCGATTTCGTTCATACCAGCTTTGCGAGCTGCGCTAGCGTAGAATGTATATTTTTGGAATGCTTGAGATTCGCCTGCAAATGCAGCTTGAAGATTTTTTTCAGTGTTTGTACCTTTTAATTCAGCCATTTTAATACTCCTTTGTACTTACAATTTTTTATAGATTATTACTTAACGTATATATTCATAACCACTTGGTTGTGAATGCAATGGAATAGAATACTTATTCTACAATTTCGAGGGCGACTTCGCCTTGGTAAGAAAACTTATTCTTAGATTAAATAGACACTTGCCTAACTCTTAAAATAGTACTTACTCATTTGTTTTTTCGGCACTTGCCGTCTTAACAGTTTTATATACAATGTGTTATCCGTATACTTAACGAATAATCATTGTTGACTATATTTTAACATACTAAATGAGAAATGCAAGTCTTTTTGTAAAATTTATTTCGAAAATTTTCTGAATGATAAATATTATCAATGCAGTAAAGATGCGAATTTATAAAGATTGAATAGTATGGGATTTATAAAAAATGTCTATTTTGATATTGAGAATGATAACTAAATGAATAATCATTATTGTTTAGTTATTGATATTGAATTTTTTCAATGTACTAATATTTTCTCATAAAATGTAATGAATAGTAAAAAATTTTTGTAATTTTTGCTGATTTTAAAGTAATATTTTTTACTATATCTTATAGTCTAGTCGTAATTATAAGATTGGTAGACCTTTTAAATTCGTGCATTATATAACGAGAGCATGTAACGAGAGTGAATACCTATAGTTATATAAGAGACGACTGAACTATAGAGTCAGAATATATTTATAGAACTAACTATTTTATGTATAATAAATATATAAATACTGATTAGAGTTAAAGGAGGCGCTATGGCGTTTGTTAGATATTATGTAGGCGATGTAGTGAAGATGAAAAAATCACATCCTTGCGGCAGCGACGAGTGGGAAGTTAAACGTATTGGCACGGACTTTCTCGTCGTATGTAATGGTTGTGGTCATCAACTCTTGATGCCGCGCCCTAAATTTGAAAAGGCAGTTAAGAAAATCGTATCTCGATTGCCGGAAAATGAGTAAGGAGGGCTTATGGTACGACTTACCGATTATGTGACAAGTGGAGGCTGTGCGTGTAAGATTGGGCCTCATATATTGAACCGTGTGCTGAAAGCTGTAACACCCGTTACTAACGAGCATGTTCTCGCAGATATGACTGGTGCCGATGATGCTGGAGTATATCAAATCTCTGATACCTTTGCATTGGTGCAAACCTTAGATTTCTTTACACCTATGGTTAATGATCCTGTTTTATTTGGTAAAATTGCAGCTGCCAATGCATTAAGCGATGTGTATGCTATGGGTGGCACCCCTTTAACTGCGATGAATATTGTAGGCTTTCCGGTTCCGCTCGTCGAGCAAGGTGTTTTGACGGATGTGTTAAATGGAGCTGGTTCGATTGTAGCTGAGTCTGGTGCAGCTATCGTAGGTGGACATAGCATTGAAAATAAGGAACCTATTTTTGGGATGTCTGTGACAGGACAAGTGAATCCAAATCAGATTTGGAAAAATAAAGGTGCCCAAGTAGGGGATGTGCTAGTATTAACAAAGCGTATCGGTACAGGTATCATGAATAATGCTCTGAAAGCAGGTTTATTCCCTGGAGGCACGGAACAGGCCGTTACTAGTATGAGTACTTTAAACCGTGTAGCGGCTGAGGTTGCACATAACTTTACAGTCCATGCTTGTACAGATGTAACAGGTTTTAGCCTTATGGGGCACTCCGTAGAAATGGCAAGTGCTTCTGATGTGACGATTCATATCCAAGCTTACGATATCCCTCTTTTTGATGATGTCATTGAGGCAGCTCAAATGGGCTTAATTCCAGCGGCATCTTATGGTAATCGCAAGGCTATAACCGATGTACATGTTGACGAAACACTTGATCTTGTATGGACGGATATTTTATTCGATCCACAAACCTCTGGTGGCCTGCTTTTCTCTGTTCCTGCTAGCGAAGGTACTCAACTCGTTGAGGCGTTACATAAGGCTGGTATTGACTGTGCTGCTATTGTGGGCACTGTGGAAAGCTTCAGCGGTCTTGCTGTACGCGTGACAAAATAAAATCATAAAAGTTAAGTAATGTATAGTATAGTATAGTATTGATTTAGCTATTTATATAAAATATTATTAGCTGATAGCTGATAGCTGATAGCTGATAGCTGATAGCTGATAGCTGATAGCTGATAGCTG
>CAMUQE010000063.1 GCA_947096075.1 Veillonella parvula
TAATGCTCATAGCTTTAATCAATTTATGCAAGCTGTTATCGACTACAATGGCAAAGGCAAAATTGAATACATTCCATTCCCAGAGGTGTTAAAAGGCAAATACCAAAGCTTTACAGAGGCTGATACTACTAAATTGTTAGCAGCTGGCTATGATAAAGGGTTCCATAAAATGGAAGATGCCGTTAAAGAATACTGTGAACTATTAGATAATAACGAAGGGTATTTACGCTAATGCGCAAGGTATTATTTTTAGATCGCGATGGCGTTATTAATAAAGATGTTAACTATCTATATAAAGTCAGCGATTTAGAGTGGGTAGACGGTGCAAAAGAGGCGCTTGCCTATGCGTATAGCAAGGGATATGATCTCATTGTAGTGACAAATCAGAGTGGTGTGGCTCGCGGTTACTATAAAGAGTCTGATGTTCAAATTTTACATGACCATATGGCTCATGAACTAGACCGCAGTGGGGCACCGATTTTACATTTCTATTACTGCCCTCATCATAAAGAAGGATCTGTTCCATTATACGCGGTAGATTGTGAATGTAGAAAACCTAAACCTGGCATGATTAATCAAGCCATTAAGGATTATGATGTAAATCCTGCAGAGAGTTTCCTTATAGGTGACAGTCAGCGTGATGTTGATGCCGCTGAAGCCGCTGGGGTTAAAGGTTACCTATTTACAGGTACAAATTTATTAGATTTTATTAAAACAATAATTTAGTGTGTGTATTGAGTTGTTGTATTTGGGTGTGGAGGCTATATGAAAGATTACAAGAATATACTCATCATCAAGATGAGTTCCTTAGGCGATGTAATTCACGCATTGCCTACCTTGTACGCTATGCGCAAGAATTGGCCTAATGCTCGTATTACATGGGCCATTCACGAGCAGTTTGCTAGCCTCTTGCCTGGTACACCTTGGGTCGATGATGTGATTATTATCGATAAAAAACGACTCAAAAAGCCTGCTTATTTATATCAATTGCGCAAAGATTTGCATAGTCGTCATTTTGATATGACCTTGGACCTTCAATGTATTGCTAAAAGCGCTATTGTATCTTTATTATCTGGTTCTCCTGAAAAGTATGGCTACTGGGAGCTTCGCGAAGGAAGCAATCTAGTTAATAAAGCCTTAGTAGGTGAGCATAAATACGACCATGTTATTGAACGCTATCTAGATACCGTACGCGCCCTTGGTGGTGAGGTGGAGGAAATTGAATTTCCCATGCCTGCTTATGTTGATGCCGAGAAATCCGTAAAATATAAGTTGAGATCTTATGGTGTAGATGACGAATATGTTGTAGTTGTACCTGGTGCTCGTTGGATTGTTAAAGAGTGGCCACTTCTTAATTTTGGAGAACTTTGTATTCGTCTATGCGAATCTGGTAAAAAGGTTGTTGTCGCCGGTGCCCCTGATGACGCAGATAAGGGTACTTTTATTGAGAACTACGTAAAGAATGATAATCTCATTAATTTAGTGGGATCTACAACAATGCCTGAACTCATTGAGTTGATTCGTCATTGTCAAATTTTTATTAGTGCCGATACGGGACCATTGCATATTGCAAATGCCTTGAAGCGTCCTTTGATTGCCATGTTTGGCACAACATCTCCTAAACGTACAGGTCCTTATGGTGGCAGTCATGTACATCTCATTATTTCACCTACATCTAAGGCTACACCTGAGCAACCACTAGTAGATGATCCAGACTGTATGGCACAAATTCCTGTAGACGCAGTATGGTCAGTGTATGAACAAGTACTTGGAAAGGAACTATAATGGAACTAGATTATAAGCGCATTGTGGTAACCTTTTTAATGCATTTAGGAGATGTTATATTAACGACTCCATTTTTAGAAGTGCTTCGCAAAGCGGCTCCTCATAGTCATATTACGTATGTAATAGATGAAAAATTACAACAAGTAATGCAATATAATCCAAATATTGATGAACTTATTGTTGTAGATAAAAAAGGTCGCCATAATAGTATCTCAGGTCTCAATGAAGTTGCTCGTGAAATTAATGCTAAGGGAAAACCTGATATTGTCATTAATTTACATCCTAATGAGCGTACTTCATATTTAGCATGGAAGATTCATGCACCTATCACAACTGGTATGAGCCATTTTTTATTTAGACCATTCATGACAAAATATACGCGGTTAGATCGTAAAACTCGTCATGCTGCGGATATGTACATTAATGTACTAGAGCAATTAGGTGTAACAGATACTTCTAACTCTGGTTTACATATTGAAACCTGTGAAGAATGGCATCGTCAGGCTCAAGAGTTTTACGCTACACACGGAGTAACTGATACTGATATACTCATTGGTTTTAATATCGGTAGCGCCGTTCCTGAAAAACGCTGGCCTGCTGAACGTTTTGCTCATGTAGCAGATTACTTTGGTCGTTTAGGTTATAAGACGATTTTCTTTGGGGGACCTATGGACCTTGAAATGGTGCAGCCCGTAGTAGAACAAATGGAAACAAAGCCTATTGTGGCTACGGGGAAATTCCAGTTAGGGCCTTTGGCAGCTGCTATGAGCCGTTGTAATCTGTTAATTACTAATGACTCTGGACCGATGCATGTAGGCATCAGTCAAGGTGTGCCTATTGTGGCACTGTATGGGCCATCAAATCCATTCTTTTATGGACCTTATCAAGCTCATGCTATCGTTCTTGAAACGATGGATTCTTATGAGATTGGTAAAAGCATGAAGAAAATTATTAAAGAAGGAAATTATAAAGGATTATCTATAATTTCTGAAGAACAGGTTATTAAAGCTGCGGAAACGTTGCTTTTAGAATCGAAATAAACATATGAACTATATTGTATTTGATTTAGAATGGAATCAACCCTATAGCAACGACATTAGCTTTATGAAGCGCACTAAAATGCCGTTGACAGGGGAAATCATTCAAATCGGAGCGGTAAAACTGAATGAAAAGATGGACATTATAGATCATTTTACAATGTTCATTAAACCTCAATACTTGCCACGTATGCATAAACATGTGCGCGAATTGACGGGCATAACTTCTCGTGAACTCGATCATGGTGTGCCGTTCAAGACGGCTATGCAATACTTTCAAAAATGGTGTGGTGATGAATACATGCTACTTTCATGGGGGTCAGACGATATTCTCATCCTACGAGAGAATCTTATGCTCCATAAAATGAAAGCATTATCTTATGATCAATGGGTCGATGCGCAAATGATTTATTCCTATCAACGATATGGAACAAGTCAGCAGTATTCTGTGGCTCATGCTATGGAGGATCTCAATATATCGACGGAGCATTTATCTGCTCACAATGCTTTACATGATGCTGTCTTTACGGCTCATATATGTCAGACTCTAGATATTGCACAAGGGATTTTGCATTATGATCTAATTCGCAAGGAAAGTAACAATCCTTTCCTATATCCTCCTATTTTGACATTTTTTATGTATGAAAATTTCTCTGAGAAAAAACGTATTGTTCATGATAGAAGAGTACGTATGTCCTTCTGTCCGTACTGTCAAACCCGTTTAGAAATGACAAGACCTGAACGATTACAAGGGGATAAGCACTTAGCTATCGGAGTGTGTCCTAAACATGGCGATTTTGCGGTGCAACTTAAAGTTGGAAAATATACGATTAAGTCCGGTAGTTGTAAATTCTACATTACAAAGGTATTGACCCATTGTACGGATGAAATTCGTTCTCTATATACTCAGAAGTCTGAAATCAATCGCGAAAAAGAGCGAAAATATTTAGAATATCGCAGGGCGGAACTTGAAAAAGACCGCCAAAAATAATTTTGTAAACTTAGGTTCATCACTCTAAGTTGTACTAAATATTAGAGTGTGAATTTTTAGAAAGGATAGATTATGGAACGTAAATATGCATGGCATAATTATGATGATGCCACTATGGAAAAGGTATATGCTTTAAGTGATACATATCGTCAATTTTTAGATAATGGTAAAACAGAACGTGAATGCGTTGTGCAAGCTGTGGAATTGGCAGAAGCAAAGGGCTACGTAAATCTAAATGACGTCATTAAGAGCAATACGCCAATCAAGGCAGGTGATAAGATTTATTATACTTATATGGATAAATCTATTGCCCTGTTTAATATTGGTACTGATGATATCGAGTTGGGCATGAATATATTGGGGGCTCATATTGACTCTCCACGTATTGACGTAAAACAAAATCCTCAATACGAAGATAGCAATCTTTTATTCTGGGACACTCACTATTATGGTGGTATTAAAAAGTATCACTGGGTTGCAATGCCACTTGCCATTCATGGTGTTGTGGTAAAAACAGATGGAACTCGTATCAATATTAATATTGGCGATAAAGAAACTGATCCTGTATTTTGTATTACTGACTTGTTGCCTCATTTAGGTCAAGAGCAAATGCAAAAGAATGCAGCTAAAGTAATTGAAGGGGAAGCTCTTGATTTACTAATCGGTAGCCGTCCAGTTAAAGACGAAGAAAAAGAAGGGGTTACTAAGTTTATCAATATTCTTCTTGAAAAAGAATATGGTTTTGTTGAGCGCGACTTATTATCTGCTGAATTAGAAATCGTACCAGCGGGTAAAGCTCGAGATATGGGCTTTGATCGTTCCATGGTAATGGCGTATGGACAAGATGATCGCGTTTGCGCGTATACATCCTTGGTGGCAATGCTTGAAGTGGATAATGTAAAGCGCACTACCTGTTGCTTACTTGTAGATAAAGAGGAAATTGGTTCTGTTGGTGCAACAGGCATGCAATCACGTTTCTTTGAAAATGCAGTAGCTGAAATTTTAACACTTATGGGTAAACCTAACTCAGTGAGCGTGCGCCGTACGCTGGAGAAATCCCGTATGTTATCCTCTGATGTAAGTGCAGGCTATGATCCACTCTATGCGTCTGCATATGAAAAGAAAAATGCTTCCTACCTTGGTATGGGTGTAGTATTCAATAAATTTACTGGCTCTCGTGGTAAAGCTGGTTCTAACGATGCCAATGCTGAGTACATGGGCTTTATCCGCCGTGTAATGGAGTCTAATAACGTAACTTATCAAACTGCTGAACTTGGCAAGGTAGACCTCGGTGGTGGCGGTACGATTGCGTACATTATGGCCCTTTATGGCATGAATGTCATCGACTGTGGTGTGGCCGTACTTAGTATGCATGCTCCTTGGGAGGTTACATCTAAGGCTGATATTTACGAGGCAAAACAATGCTATGTGGCGTTTTTAAATGCAGCTGATGAATCAATCTAAGATAATGAGACTTTCACCAATGGTGAAAGTCCATTCTATGTGAGGTGTATATGAAGCAAACAGAATTAGGCGCAGCTATAGAGTCTGCCAAAGGAGAGGCTATAGAGGTCAAGACTGTAAAGGTAGATATCTTTGACATTCCCGAAACGAAGGCTGAAGAGTATATTGCAAATCGAGAAGAGGTAGCAGAAGCGGCAGCACAAGTAATGAAACCATACTGTGTTACAGTAAAACGTGAAACTTTAGATTCTGAAGAAGGTGAAGCTGTAGTTGGTTATTATGTGACGGGTGAAATTTTAATGTGCGTTATCCTCGATCCTTTTGAAGTGCCTGTTATGAAGGTGGCTCTCGACAAAGGAACTCTTAAGGACTATATTTTAGCGGCAAATGAATTGACTGAGGATATGTTAGCATCGTTAGATTAATAGGTGGATTTCTTATTTTATTTTCGCACATATAAAAAATAAAATACTTTAACCTGCTACATTGATGTAGTAGATAAATTTGTTTATAATAAAAGTATTATAATCTTTGCAGATAGGAAGGAAATCCCCATGAACTTGAAAAAAGGTATTGCCCTAGCGCTTACGGCGGCAGCATTAATGGCGTTTACAGGCTGTGGCTCAAATGGAACTACATCGAATGGTGAATACAAAGTTGGCGTTGTACAACTAGTTGAACATCCTGCGCTAGATGCGGCAAATAAAGGTTTTGTTGATGCACTAAAAGAAAAAGGTTTAGCAGAAAAGATTACTTTTGACCAACAAAATGCGCAAGCTGATCAATCTAATTTGAATAGTATTGCTCAGCGTTTCGTATCCGATCGTAAAACCTTGATTTTAGCAATTGCTACGCCAGCAGCTCAATCCATGGCGAATGCAACTCATGATATTCCAATCTTAGGTACAGCTATTACTGATTACGAGGCAGCTAAACTTGTTAAATCCAATCAAAAACCTGGTGGTAATGTGTCTGGTACATCCGACATGAATCCAGTAGAGCAACAAGTAGATTTAATTTTACAAGTAATGCCAAATGCGAAAACAATTGGCACTATTTATAGCTCTAGCGAAGTAAATTCTCAAATTCAAGTGGAGAAGATGAAAGCTTATGCAGCTATAAAAGGCATTAAAGTTGAAGAAGTTACAGTTTCCAATGTAAACGATATTCAACAAGCGGCACAAAACCTCGTATCTCAACGTGTAGATGCTGTATATGTACCAACAGATAATGTTGTAGCTTCTGCTATGAGCAATCTCGTAGCTATTACCGACCCAGCAAAAATTCCTGTATTTGGCGGTGAAGATAACCACGTGAAAGGTGGAGCCGTTATGTCCTTGTCTGTAGATTACTACAAGCTTGGTTACCAAACAGGCTTGATGGCAGCAAAAATTTTAACTGGCGAAGCTAAAGTTGAAGACATGCCTATCGAAATGCAGAAAGAATTTAAATTAGTTGTGGGGAAAGATAAATTAGAAAAATTGGGCATCACCTTACCAGAGGATTTGATGAACAAGGCGACTATGATTTAATACATAACTGGTAAGGAGTTATACATGAACTGGAAAAAAGGTATTGCAGTGGCACTTAGTGCCATTGCTGTTATGGCAATGGTAGCCGGTTGTGGTTCTAATACCGCAACTAATGACCAAAAGAAAATTGGTGTTATTCAATTAGTAGAACATCCATCCCTTGATGCTGCTAATAAGGGCTTCGTAGATGCTTTAGCGGCTAAAGGTTATAAAGATGGTCAAAATATTAAAATTGACCAACAAAATGCACAGGCTGACCAATCTAATTTGAACAGCATTGCACAACGTTTCGTATCTGATAAAAAAGATTTAGTATTAGCTATTGCAACACCTGCGGCTCAGACGATGGCAAATGCTTCTCATGACATGCCAATCATGGGTACAGCTATTACAGACTACGTGACAGCTAAACTCGTTCAATCTAATGAACGCCCTGGTGGTAATGTATCTGGTACATCCGACATGACACCTGTTGAAAAAGAGGTTGATCTTATCATAGCATTAGTACCGAACGTAAAGCGTATTGGTGCCATTTATACATCCTCTGAAATCAACTCCCAATTACAAGTTGAAAAAATGAAAGCCTATGCTGCTACAAAAGGTATTACTGTCGTAGAGGCAACTGTTTCCAACGTAAATGATATTCAACAAGCAGCTACAAATCTTGTAAACCAAGATGTGCAAGCTATTTATACACCAACAGATAATGTATTAGCATCTGCTATGGCTAACTTGGCACAAATTACAGATGCTGCTAAAATCCCGGTATTTGCTGCTGACGAAGGCATGACAATGACTGGTGGCGTAGCAACATATTCTGTTGATTACTATCAATTGGGTTACCAAACAGGTTTAATGGCTGCAAAAGTTCTAGCTGGTGAAGCAAAAATTGCAGACTTAGCTATTGAGACACAAAAAGAGATTAAGTTAACTGTTAACGAAGAACGTGCTAAAAAATTGGGAATCACGATTCCTGAAGCTCTTCGTAAAGACATGAAACAATAGAGGAGATTTTAATGTTAGATTTAGTGGTAGGCACCATAACCACAGGCCTTTTATGGTCTTTGTTAGCGGTCGGCGTATTCATAACCTTCCGTGTATTAGATGTGGCTGACTTAACTGTGGAAGGTACGTTCCCAATGGGGGCGGCCATTTCCGCTATTTTAATTACAGGTGGTATGAATCCAATCCTTTCCATTTTACTTGCCGGTGTGGGTGGTATGATAGCAGGTGCTGTAACAGGCTGGATTCATACAAAATTGAAAATTCCTGCATTATTGGCCGGTATTTTGACAATGATTGCATTGTACTCTGTAAACCTTCACATCATGGGCAAAGCTAATGTATCTTTGCTTCGAATGGATACAATTTATACGATTCTTGGTGGATTTTTCCACACGCCGAATATGTGGTCTGCAGCCATCGTAGGTATTATCGTTGCTGTAGTTGTATGTTTGCTTTTATTTTGGTTCTTCGGTACCGAAATTGGTACAGCCTTACGTGCTACAGGTGTTAACCCTCAAATGATTCGCGCTCAAGGCGTAAATACTGATAATATGATCGTTCTTGGCCTTTTGATTTCCAATGGCTTTGTTGGTATGTCTGGGGCTCTTATCGGTCAATTCCAAGGCTTTGCTGATGTAGGCATGGGTATTGGTACCATCGTTATTGGTTTGGCTTCTGTAATCATTGGTGAAGTAGTATTTGGTACGAAATCCTTCGTACGCAGTCTCATCGCTGTAGTACTTGGTTCTATAGTATATCGTATCGTTATTGCTGCCGTTCTCTACATGGGTATGCCACCAAATGATTTGAAATTATTCACTGCAATTCTTGTTGCCATCGCGCTTTCCCTACCTACATTGAAAGCAAAATGGTTGGCTCGTTAAGGAGGACACTATGTTAGAAGTAAAAAATATGGTAAAAACCTTCTTTAAGGGCACAATTAATGAAAAGACTGCATTACAAGGCATCAACCTTCGTCTAGAAGAGGGTGATTTTTGTACTGTAATTGGTGGTAATGGTGCTGGTAAAAGTACTTTGCTAAACTCCATCGCCGGTGTATTTCCAGTAGATGAAGGATCCATTACAATTAATGAGATTGATGTGACAAAAATGCCAGAATACAAACGTGCTAAATACATTGGACGTGTATTCCAAGACCCTATGGTTGGTACTGCTGGTAATATGCAAATCGAGGAAAACTTGATTCTTGCTATGCGCCGTGGTAAAAGCTTAGGTCTTAAATGGGCTTTCAAAGATAGTGAACAAGCATTTTTCAAGGAACGTCTTGCATTATTAGGCTTGGGCCTTGAAGATCGTTTATCTGCTCGTATGGGCCTACTATCTGGTGGTCAACGTCAATCCATTACATTGTTAATGGCTACCATGCTTCGTCCAGAACTCTTATTATTGGATGAACATACTGCGGCACTTGACCCTAAGACTGCAGAAAATGTGTTGCAACTAACAGATAAACTCGTTGCAGAACATAATCTAACAACTCTTATGATTACCCATAATATGCGTGATGCATTGCGCTTTGGTAATCGCCTTATCATGATGGACGCTGGTCGAATCATTTATGATGTTAAAGGGGACGAAAAGAAACAATTAACAGTTGCTGACTTACTTCAAAAGTTTGAGGTAGCTGGTGAAAATGCACTGAGCGACCGTATGGTGCTAGGTGCTAAATAATAGAACGAAGTTGTAATCCATCTTTTGTTCAATTACTGTATTTTTGCTTTACAAGATAGGGCAGATACTGTATACTAAATTAGGTCGTAAGACATATCGTAAGCGAAGTATTCGATTCTCCAACGGTTACTTAAGCTTATCGGGATTATAATTTTTTAGGAGGTAACATTAATGTTAACTACAGAAGCTAAATTAGCAGTAATTAAAGAATACGCTACTCATGAAGGTGACACTGGTTCCCCAGAAGTACAAGTTGCGATTTTGACAAGTCGCATTCAATACTTAACAGAACACTTGAAAGAGCACAAAAAAGACCATCATTCCCGTCGTGGTTTGTTGAAATTGGTTGGTCAACGCCGTAACATGCTTGACTACCTTCGTCGTAAAGATATCGAACGTTATCGTTCTCTTATCGAACGCCTTGGTCTTCGTAAATAATAAAATTAGCCGTCCTTTAGGACGGCTTTTTTATTTTGAATTGGCTATTTAGCTTTAATTGATATATA
>CAMUQE010000064.1 GCA_947096075.1 Veillonella parvula
GGACATTATTAAGTAAATAACATTTGGTGGGAAAATAAATTATTATTGTATGAATTATAGTGAAAGTATAAGATGCTTATATTTTTATTTAAACGATAATCTTCATTATTCACTTATGAAGACTGTGTTATCATAATAAAATGAAAAGTGAGGCTAGTAAATTAGACTGCGCATATCATGCAGAGACATCTCTTACAATAACTAAGTAAAGGTTAAGTATGAATATTATTATCCACCGTGGCACCCACCAGATTGGTGGTAGTGCCGTTGAAATTAGCACAAAGACAACACGTATCATCCTTGATATGGGAGATGAGTTTAGCTTAGAGGCAGATTTTATTCCTCGCCCACTGACGATTCAGGGAGTAACTGAAGGTAGGGGGAATTGTAAGGGTGTTCTTGTTTCCCACTATCACGGTGATCATCTAGGACAATTAAAAAATGTACTTTCTGAGGTTCCCATCTATATGGGGGAGCTGTCAAAAGAAATTGCTCTTATACCTGCTGAATATCAAGATAAGGAATTATATCTGAGGTTGTTGGGGGCTAATACTTTCAGTGGTGGTAAAGTAATTACTATTGGGGATATACGAATTAGGCCAATTGTAATTGACCATAGTGCTGCTGATAGTTATATGTTTGTCATTGAAGCGGACGGTAAACGTATTTTATATACGGGAGATTTTAGATTACATGGTCTAAAGAGTCATTATATAGAGAGGTTAATTAAAACTTATGTTGGTTCCGTTGATGTTCTGATTACAGAGGGAACGGCACTTTCACAAAATCGATATAATACAATTAGTGAGGCTGAAGTTCTTGATGATATAAAATCTTATATTTCAGATGGTAAATACGTATTTATTATGTGCGCATCTACAAATATAGATCGAATTATGGGAATATGGCAAAATCTACCAGACGATAAGGTATTACTGTGTGATCGATATCAGAAGAGTATTCTTGATACTGTTATTGAAAGTACATACTATGATAGCACTCTATATAAACGTCATGCTAAACCTATAGTGCTAGATTGTGGCGCTTATCCTGCACTATATATGCGAGATGGTTTTGTTTCTTTGATGAGATGTACAGAGTCTTATATAGATAAAATTGAAGCATTTCCTAAGGATGATGTAAGAATTGTTTATTCTATGTGGCCTGGTTATATCAAACACAATAAACGGTTAAAAGAATTGCTTGATAGGTATTCGTCGTATATATGTCACTCTAGTGGTCACGTTACTCTAACTGATTTAGTAAAATTTGTAAATTTAGTTAATCCTAATATAACGATTCCTATTCATACAGAAAGTCCTGCCTATTTAGAAGAAATTTTGACTGATAGAACTATACAAGTTTTAAATGATAAAGAAGTGTTTGTTATTTAGTATGTTTTCCTTGATTCATCTAAATTAGCCTAAGAATAAAAAGCGTAGTATTTTACTACGCTTTTTTGTTGAAATTATATTAGAAATTTATATATCCCTATGCATATTTTTGTTATAATGAATATATATTTACTTAAGTGCGGTTTATATGAAAGTTTATATAGTTGAATATGGAAGTGGTGACTTTATGCATACGGTTAGCAATAAAAGTTGGCTTTTTATTTCTATATTAAGTGCTTTGATGGCGTTTACATCGTTATCGACGGATATTTATTTGCCGGCAATGCCTGCGATGGGGCGTGACCTAAATGGTGATGCGGAGCTTACGATTACTGGTTTCCTTATCGGTTTTTCTTTGGCTCAGCTTTTTTGGGGCGCCGTAAGTGATAAGATTGGACGGAAAAAACCTCTTATAATGGGCTTGGTTTTATTTATTGTTGGCTCTATAGGTTGTGCGTTGAGTACGTCAATGATGGAATTATTAGCGTGGCGTGTGTTTCAAGCGTTTGGGGCTTGTGTAGGGCCGATGTTATCACGTGCTATCATTCGCGATCTTTATGGACGGACTGAGGCTGCAAGAATGTTGTCTACCCTAGCTATCGTTATGGCTATAGCACCTATAGCAGGCCCGCTATTCGCAGGTCATTTGCTAGTATGGTATACTTGGCATGCTATTTTCTGGCTATTAGTTTTAATTGGCGTGTTTATGTTATTAGCAGTGTTGTTATTACCTGAAACGCATCCAAAGGAAAAACGTAGCCGAAAATCCATGAGTCATACTTATATCAATTATTGGATCTTGTTGCGCAATAAAGAGTTTATGAAATACACGCTTTGTGTCAGTGCCTTTTATATTGCCATCTATGCATTCTTGACCGGTTCACCATATGTATATATCGATGTGTTCGAGGTGCCCACAGAGTATTTTGGTTATTTGTTCTCTCTTAATATCATCGGTGTTATGCTTATGAGTGCTATCAATCGCCGTATTGTTAGTGCCATACGCCTTGATAAACTGTTACGGTATGCAACTTTATTTGCAGCTATTTGCGTAACAATGGTGATGATTTTGATGTTTATGGGATACCATTCTTTGTGGCTCATTGTAATTGGTAGTTTCTTATTTTTCTCCATGAATGGTATTATTGCGGCGGTTACAAATGCATTAGCATTAGAGCGGGCCGGTAAGATGGCTGGTTCTGGAGCCGCTTTACTAGGGGCCATGCAATATGGTAGCGGTATTATTTCTTCTTTGGTACTTACATTCTTGCCGAATGATTCAGCATATCCAATGATGTCTGTCATTGCTATCTTTGTAATTGTTTGTGCAATTCTAGCATTCCCTAAAGATAAACGATATGATCATTAATAATTGTGAAAGCAAGGACTCAAAATGAGTCCTTGCTTTCATCATTTTTTTAGGTTATAATAGTAAGGCTTATTGATGGTAAGCACTTCCTACCCCTATGTGTCGATAGGGGCATTAGTCCGAAAGAGGAGGTGATTTTGTATGAACAAATACGAAGTCATGTTTATTGTGAAACCAGCTGAAGAAGAAGCAACTAACGCTGTTATTGAAAAAGTAGAAGCTTTAATTGCTCGTGTAGGCGGCACAGTAGAAAAGGTAGATCGTTGGGGCAAGAAACGTCTTGCTTACGCTGTGAAGAAATTCACTGACGGTTTCTATGTATTGATCAACTTTGAAGCAGCTCCTGCTGAAATCAAAGAAATCGATCGTGTATTGAAAATCAACGATGAAGTCCTAAGACATTTAATCGTAAAACACGACGCATAATTAAAGCCTGGAGGAAAACATGAACTCTGTACAAATTCTAGGTAATTTAGCTCGTGATCCTGAAGTACGTTATACCAAAACTGGTCGTGCTGTAGCAACTTTCACAGTAGCTGCAACGAATACATATATTGATTCCACGACAAATGAGACGAAAGAACAAACTGCTTTTATCAACTGTGTTGCATGGGGCAAACTTGGTGAAGCGGCAGGCAATCTTCGTAAAGGCAGTCGTTGCTTTGTAGAAGGTCGTTTGCAAACTCGTTCCTACGAGACTCAGGATGGTCAAAAACGGTACGTTACTGAAGTGGTGGCGAACTTTGTGGGCCAATCCCTTGATATGAATACTAATTCTTTTGAAGGTGGCTCCAATTTTGATAGTTTCAGTACAGGCGGCGATGACGAAAACATCCCGTTCTAGTGTCAGGGACTCCTACTAATTCGAAAAGGAGGATTCGCAATGAGAAGAGATAGAGGCAGAAAGCCAAGAAGAAAAGTATGCGTTTTCTGTGCAGACCATATCGATCAAATCGACTATAAAGATGTTGCTAAACTTCGTCGTTTTACGACTGAACGCGGTAAAATCTTACCTCGTCGTATTTCCGGTACTTGCGCAAAACATCAACGCAAATTGACTACAGCTATCAAACGTGCACGTGCAATCGCTTTATTGCCATTCACTGCTGAATAATTGATGAATCAAGGCGGTACAACCAATTGGTTGTACCGCCTTTTTGCGTTTTTGGGGGAGGGAATATAATACTAATAATTTTATTTCTTCTAATGAATGTACATTGTAATTAAGAATTAGCTATAGTTGTGAGGGATAGAGTCTATAGAGCTCAAAAGGCTTGCGTGTTATGCGTTGTGAGCATAATATGATTTATAACTTTAACACCCTTAGTAAATAGGCATATTCATTGAGTGTAATAAATATTCAAGAAATTAGATATAAAAATATATCTTATAAATTTATAATAACGCCATAAAAAACGGAGTTTATATGCCTAATCTATATAAATGAATTAATCAACGTAATGTATATGTTCATAAAAACTTATGGTTTTTATACTATAATGTGAGTATATGATTAGTACTGTAAAGTTCAGTGAAAGGTGGTAAGTACATGGGATTTTTGAAAAAGGATATATCCCGTCGCCAGTTTATTGGTGGTGCTTTAGCTTTAGCAGCCGCATCAGCGGTGCCGTCGTTTATACGAGGCGCTTATAAGCCAACACAGTCTGATTCCTTACAAGTGTGGACTTGTGGCGGTTTGTCGGAAGCGTTCCTTGATTTAAACCAAGTGTATACGATGCACACGGGGCACAATATTCAGTATACTGGTGCCTTTGCAGGGGCTATTGGTAAATCCTTGTTGGCTGAGAAGAGTCGCACAGAAATCTTTGGGGCTCGTGGTTTAGATCTAGCGAAGAATATGCGCAAAAAAGGCGTAAGTATTGCTTTTGAGCCATTATGTTTTACGGATTACGTTATCGTTACACCTAAGGGGAACCCAGCAGGGATTCGGGACTTGAAGGATATGGCCGAGCCTGGTGTACGCGTTATGTTGCCGCTAGGCGCATCTCCACCAGGTAGTGCATCTGTAAAGGGAATCATGAAATTATCTGGTTTGACCGATGGTATCATGAAAAACTTAATGGCTGAAAATGCTTGTGTAATCTCTATGATGTGTGACCTTGTAGAAGGTAAAGCCGATGTATCCATCATTGAAAAGCGCCTTACTACACATGATCGGTTTAAGGATCGTATAGAGTACTTCCCAATACCTGCGCAATTTGTGCCACCTGCACCGCTCACTTTCACTATTAATACAATGAAATATGTGCAAGATCGTGCGTTGGCTGCCGATTATATTGAATTTACACGGTCCCAAGAAGGACAACAAATCTTAGAAAACCATGGATTCACATCCGTTCATAGTGTGAGAGGTCTCGATTTGATAGAAAGGTTTGGTGTAAAAGATGTGTAGTCAATGTCCATCATCTACAACCTGTGGGGCTCAAATAAGCTCTGGTATATCTGGAACTAAGGCCCCTAAGAATTTAACGCTTTGGCGTCGTATCGTACAGCTTATCTTTCTCTTTATTATGGGAAAATGGGTATATTTTGGTGTGTTTCGCTGTCCCTATATCGTACCCTTTGTGAGCTGTGAAAGTTGCTCTATGATTTCTTGCTGGGGTCGCATCACGACGTACTTTTATGCGTGGTGGATTATCTTGCCGATTATGGTCGTATTCTTTGGACGTGCTTTCTGTAGCTGGTTTTGTCCAAGTGGTTGGGTTAACCAAATGCTCGGAAAAATATCTATGGGGCCACTAAGAAATCGCAAAAACTATATGCGTTTCCTTCAACTCGGCATGGTAGCAACTATAATTTTAGGGCTCGTAGTATATTTTAAATTTGGTAATCCCCGCATTATGATCCCAATTCGGACGAGCGATGAATACTTTAATGCTGTTATTTTATCCATGCAGTTTTCCGAATGGTATTGGGCGGCTCGTACTATAACCGTAGTTTCAATTATTGCTGGTTCCCTTATAATCGCCAATGCTTGGTGTCGCTTTGTATGTCCTTTCGGGGGCGTCATGGAATTGCTTCGCAAGATTTCTATTTTTAGAATTTATAAAACGAAAGATTGTGACAATTGTGATGCATGCTTGCGCGTATGTGAAATGGGAACACGACCAAATGAAATGAATTGTACCAATTGTGGTGATTGCTTACATGTTTGCCATAAGGATGCCATTAGATTTGGTCGGAAAGGTTAATTATGAAAGAAATTCAAGGACAAAGTTTCCTACAAAATCATCCTTGTTACAACAAGGCCGCTTCTGCTAATTGGGGTCGTTTACATTTACCAGTAGCGCCAAATTGTAATATTCAATGTAATTATTGTAATCGTAAGTACGACTGTGCGAATGAAAATAGACCGGGCGTGACGCAGCATGTCTATACGCCACAAGAGGCAGCTGCCTTTGTGCGCAAGGTGTTTGATGCTCGTCAGGATATCTCTGTAGTGGGCATTGCAGGCCCTGGGGACCCTATGTGTGATGCAGATAAGACACTTGAAACCTTCCGTCTCGTGAAAAATGATTTTCCTCATGTCATGCTTTGTTTATCTAGTAATGGTTTGGCAGTACCTGATTATATTGATGAAATCGCTGACTTAGGCATTACTCATGTAACGATTACGGCTAATGCGATTGATCCAGAGATTGCAAAAAATGTATATTCCATGGTTCGCTATGAGGGTAATATTTACAAGGGCATCGATGGGGCTCGTATTTTATTAGAGCGTCAGGCTGAAAGTATCCGAAAACTAAAGGAAAAGAACATTATTGTTAAGATTAATACCGTAGTCGTACCTGATGTAAATATGGACCATGTGCCAGCCATCGCTAAACAAGCAGAAGCTTGGGGCGTCGATTTGATGAACTGTATTGCTATGATTCCTGTTCATGATACGGCCTTTGAAAATCACCGAGGCCCAACTTCAGAAGAAATCGACAATATGCGTCAATTTATTGGTCACTATGTGCCGCAAATGACACACTGCAAACGCTGTAGAGCGGATGCTATTGGTCGTTTATACGAAGCATAAAAGGCTATATACTTAAAGTACATAGCCTTAGAAGTTTTGATTATTAGATTTTATCTGCTATTGTTGTTAACGCAGATAATGCAGTTTCAATATCCTCCATTGTATTAGCATAGCCAAAGGAAAAGCGCACGGTTCCTTCAGGATAAGTACCTAAGGTTTGATGTGCTCGGGGTGCACAGTGGAGTCCAACGCGGGTCATGATGTGATAGGTTGATTCTAGTTCGTAAGCAACGCTCGCAGCATCAGCTCCATCAATTGTGATTGATACGACAGCAGTTCGGTCCTGAATATCTTGCTTACCAATGATATTAATGCCATCAATCGGTCGTAAGCCTTCGAGAAAGGCTTCTGTCAAAGAGAGCTCGTGGTTATGAATGTTTTCCATACCCTTCGATTCAATAAAGGCGAGGCCTTCGTTGAGACCTATGATGCCTGGTAGGTTTAATGTGCCTGATTCGAAGGCGTCGGGCATATTAGTAGGCATCGTTTCTAAATGTGAGAAACTACCTGTGCCACCAGCAATAAGAGGGGTTAAGGCTTGAGCCATTTCTTTGGTTAAAATCATGCCACCAATACCTTGAGGGCCTAATAGTCCTTTATGACCTGTAAAGCAGAGGGCATCTATTAGAAATTCTTTTACATCGATAGGTATGATACCAGCCGTTTGTGCTGCGTCTACAATGAAATGTAGATTATGCTCTTTGCAGAGTATACCGATTTCTTTAATGGGTTGTATGGTTCCACATACATTGGATGCATGATTAATGATTATAGCCACTGTATTTGGGCGAATGAGTGACTCAACAGCGTCTAATTTGATAGAACCTGTAGTATCACAAGGGATAGTGTCAAAGGTAATACCTTTATTGAGTAGCTGTGTGAGCGGTCTCATAACAGCATTATGCTCCATAGAGCTAATCAGTACATGGTCTCCTGCTTTCAATAGCCCCTTGATAACCATGTTTAAACTCATCGTCACATTTTGAGTAAAGATGACATGAGAAGGATCGTGGCCGTTAAATAAGCTGTTTAATTGCAGCCGTGTTGTATAGATAATATCCTCTACATCATAGGCGAGAGCATAGGAGCCACGATTGATATTGATGCCTCTATTTGTTATATAGTCTGACATGGCACTAGCCACAGTTGGTGCCTTTGGAAATGTGGTACTAGCATTGTCTAAATAGATAGATTTCATAGGTAATCTCCATGAATAACAAGGTGTATTTATGGTTATTATATCATGAGTATAATGTTTGATAGGATAAGAGCATATACTCATATAGTTATAGTGTAGTTAGGGTGAAAGGAGATTATTATGAGTGGGTCTCATGAAAAACGAAATTTAATTATTGCTGGCCTTATTATCGGCGCTATTGCAGGATTCCTTGTGTTGGCTGGCAACCCAGCTAATATGGGCTTCTGTATTGCGTGCTTTATTCGCGATACCGTAGGTGCTCTTGGTATGCATCGAGCTGCACCTGTACAATACATTCGTCCAGAAGTTATCGGTCTTATTTTAGGGGCCTATGTATTGTCCATGATTCGTGGTGAGCATCAAAGTAAAGGTGGTTCATCTCCGATTATTCGATTTATCCTCGGTTTCTTTGTTATGATCGGTGCGTTGATGTTCCTTGGTTGTCCACTTCGCATGATTTTGCGCCTTGGTGGCGGTGACCTGAATGCTCTATTTGGTATCGCTGGCTTTGCCGGGGGCGTAGGGATTGGTACTATTTTTTTAAAACGCGGTTACTCTTTACAACGTACGTATGCATTGAGCAAATTAGAATCTGCTATCATGCCAGCTATCCAAGTTGGGTTGCTCGTACTAGTAGTGACAGCCCCTGCGTTTATCTTCTTTAGTCAAAAAGGGCCCGGTGCCATGCATGCGCCTTGGCTGATATCCTTAGCCGCTGGCCTTGTAGTAGGTGGTTTATCTCAATATAGCCGTCTATGTACAGTAGGTGGTTTTCGAGATCTATTCTTATTCAAAAAATCCGTACTTATTTTTGGCTACATCGCAGTTCTCGTTGGCGTGTTTGCGGTTAACATTAGCTTTGGTAACTTCCACCTTGGTTTTGAAAACCAACCGGTTTCTCATACTGATGGTTTGTGGAACTTCCTTGGCATGGCTCTCGCTGGTTTCTGTAGCGTATTGCTTGGTGGTTGCCCATTGCGTCAATTGATTATGACTGGCGAAGGCAACTCTGATTCTGCTGTTACTGTGCTTGGCCTTGCAGCTGGGGCAGCATTTGCTCATAACTTTGGTTTGGCTGCTTCTGGCGCTGGTCCTACATTGAATGGCCAAATCGCTGTAGGGGTAGGTTTTGTAGTGGCGCTCATCATTGCTGTGCTTAATACAAAACGTTTAAATGCATAAATTGCATATGCTTAGGCTACATATGCTTAGAGTGTAAATATTTAGATTATGTATGGTATGATTAACGTAAGGTATGATTATCGTATACTATAATTATACTTTACTATCCTATTCGGTATTGTTAGCTAGAATTGAGTGTCTATGAAATATATCGCTACTTTTTACTCGCACTTCGGAGCGATTCGCTTCAAGCGTGAAGCTCCTGCGGGGGTAAGTAATATAGAACTTCGTCCTGTGCCGCGCGATTTGAGTTCCTCTTGTGGGACGAGTGCATCCTTTGATGCTGGTGAAAGTTTTACTTTTACGGAGGATCTAACAGCAGAAATTGAACAAATCGTGGCTGTTACGGAGGGCGGCTATAAAACTATATATGAAAGCCCAAATAAGTAAATATGTAATTGGGTCTTGTTTTATAAACCAGAAAATGACATAAATTTATATCGTATTATGTGTAATTTATGGTGCATAGAAGTAGATATCCTTTTGGGGATATCTACTTTTTTTTTACAGAGAACTTACTTATATAAATCTTGATTTGTGGTGGTAAAAAATAATTTTCTTATTTTTATTTTTTAGATGGAAAAAGTCTATTTAATAAAGTAATAGTATTGTATTTGGTCTC
>CAMUQE010000065.1 GCA_947096075.1 Veillonella parvula
TATTACAAATTAATAAAAATCAGTATTGATTAAAATCTAAGTAGTTCTATTAAAATCACTAGATTTTTACGATTTTATGAGTGTTTTATGATAAAATAAAAGGTATGAATACTTCAACAACTAGGTCTATTACCTATAATGGCGACACAATTGAATATGAGTTAACCATCAAGCGTGTGAAGAACATGAACATGCGCATTACCATGGATGGTGTGATCCATGTGTCGGCGAATGGGTATGTGCCGGATTATGTGGTGGACAAGTTTGTTATCGAAAATATGTCCTCCATTGAGCGGGCTCGTTATAAGATTGATGCATTGAATGCCAAGCGCGTCGATGCGTTGCAGTATGTGAATGGTGAAAGTTTATCAATCCTCGGTATTCCCGTTACGTTGCGCCTAGTTGAGCAGGATGGAAAGCCTCACATCGGCTTTGATGGAAAAGCCATACTTACCATGGTTGTACCTCGTGGTACGACCTTTGAAGCTAAACATAAATTAATGCAAAGTTACTGGCGTAATTTAGGGGAGAAGGTCTTTGTCCATTGGGCGAAGGTCGTGTATCAACGCTTTCACAAGCAACATATCGATGTTCCCATGCCAACTATAAAACAGCAACGTATGAAGAGCCGTTGGGGTTCTTGTACCCCAGCAAAGCAGCTCATCAAGATGAATACCCGTTTGTTAGAGGGGCCACAGGCGTATATTGAGTACGTCATGGTTCATGAGTTTGCTCATTTTAAATATTTAGACCATTCCAAGAACTTTCACAATCTCGTGGCACAGTTTTTGCCAGATTGGAAGGCTCGTAAGAAGTCATTGAACGTGTATTTTGCTCATCGCCCTTAAAGGAGGTGTACCATGCAGCCATTTGTACATTTACATAGTCATACAGAGTTTAGTTTGCTTGACGGCATCAGTCGTTTGCCTGACATGGTACGTCGTGCGAAGGAGTTAAATCAGCCGGCCCTTGCCATTACAGACCACGGAAATATGTATGCAGCTATTTACTTCTATAAAGAGTGTATAGCGCAAGGCGTTAAGCCTATCATCGGTTGTGAAGTGTATGTAACGGAACATAGCCGATTCGATCGTCCCGAAGGTCGCAGCCGTGAACGATTAAAACATCTCATCCTATTAGCTGAGACCATGGAGGGGTATCGTAATCTCGTTAAAATCGTGTCTAAAGCATCGACGGAAGGTATGTTGTATCGTCCTCGTGCAGACCGAGATTTATTGCGCCAATACAGCAAGGGGATAATTGCCCTCAGTGCTTGTATTCAAGGAGAAATCCCTCAGTATATCTTGCAAGATAATATGGAGGGTGCTAAACGCTCCATCGAATGGTATATCGAGACATACGGCAAGGATAATTTCTTCTTAGAAATTCAAAATCATGGCTTGCCAGAGGAAGCAAAGGCCCAAGAGGAGCTCATTAAGCTCAGCAAGGAATATGGTCTTGGCATTGTAGCGTCTAACGATTTTCACTATGTCTTAAAAGAGGATGCAGACGCGCAGGATATTAAGGTTTGTATTTCTACAGGCCGGCGTCGTGCTGAGGTAGACCGCTTAAAGTTCCCTAATGATGAGTTCTATCTAAAATCTGGGGATGAAATGGCAGAGCTATTTGGACATATTCCAGGGGCCATCGAAAATACTTTAAAAATTGCGGAACGCTGCAATGTAGAGTTTAATTTTGACGAACATCACTTGCCGCACTTTGATGTGCCAGAAGGGGAAACGTCTAAGACCTATTTACGTAAGGTTTGTGAACGAGAAATTCCACGCCTTTATGGTGAAACATCTGAAGAATTACAAAAACGTTTAGACTACGAGTTAGATGTTATCGGTACGATGGGCTTTGAGGATTACTTCCTCATCGTATGGGACTATGTACGTTATGCCCGTGAGCACGACATCTTGGTAGGTCCTGGTCGTGGCTCTGCGGCGGGGTCCGTAGTAGCCTATCTATTAGGCATTACAGGTCTTGATCCATTAAAGTACGATTTGCTCTTTGAACGGTTCTTGAATCCTGAGCGGGTAAGCATGCCTGATATCGATATTGACTTTTGCTACGAAAAGCGTGGTCAAGCCATCGAATATGTAACGAGAAAATACGGCCAAGCTCGTGTGTCTCAGATTATTACCTTTGGTACAGAGGCTGCTCGTGCCGTTATCCGTGACGTAGGTCGTGTGCTCGACTTACCTCTAGCGGAGGTAAACCGTATTGCTAAGATGATTCCTAACGAATTGGGTATTACCTTAGATAAGGCGTTACAAGGCAAGGACTTAAAGGCTCTGTATGAATCGGATTCAAATGTAAAAGAGTTATTTGATTTTGGTAAAAAGCTAGAAGGCATAGCGCGTAATTCGTCCACTCATGCGGCGGGCGTCGTAATTTCTGCAGACCCTCTAGATGACCACGTACCGGTACAAAATGCCAATGATGAAGGCTTTGTTACGCAATACGATAAGGATAACATCGAGGAATTAGGCCTCTTAAAGATGGACTTCTTGGGCCTACGCACCTTAACGGTTATGGGGGATGCCTTAAAGCTCATCAAGGCTAACCGTGGCATTGACCTCGATTTAGATGCTATCCCGCTCGATGATAAGGCGGCTTGCGACCTCCTCACAAAGGGCGACACCTCTGGTGTATTCCAGCTCGAATCGGAAGGTATTACGAAGCTTGTAATGGATCTTAAGCCTGAGCATTTTGAGGACTTAATCCCGTTGGTAGCTTTGTACCGTCCAGGGCCATTAGGCTCTGGCATGGTGGCGGATTTTATCGACCGCCGTCATGGTAAAAAAGAGGTTACCTACTTACATCCAATTTTGGAACCTATATTGAAAGATACCTTTGGTGTAATCTTGTATCAAGAACAGGTTATGCAAATTGCCTCCGCTATGGGGGGATTCTCCCTTGGTCAAGCGGATTTGATGCGCCGTGCCATGGGCAAGAAAAAGGAATCTGTTCTAAAGGCACAGCGGGAGTCCTTTATTCAAGGCTCCATTAACAATGGTATAGAAGAATCCGTGGCGAACGAAGTATTCGACTTGCTTGTATACTTTGCAGGCTATGGCTTTAATAAATCGCATAGTGCGGCGTATGCGTATATCGCGTACCAAACGGCATATTTGAAAGCCCACTACTTCCCTGAGTTTATGGCTGCAACCATGACTAGCTTCATGCAGAACATGCAAAAATTGACTTACTACATTAATGCCTGCAAGAAGCACAATGTTAAGGTACTAGGCCCAGATATTAACTATTCTGAGCGTAGCTTCGCCGTACAAGACGATGCTATTCGTTTCGGCCTTGGCGGTATCAAGAACGTAGGGGATAATGCCATCGATCGCTTGATTCGTGAGCGCAATGAGCACGGTCTGTATACGGATATCGTGGACTTTTGCAAACGGGTGGACAACAAGGTCGTTAATAAACGATTGCTTGAAAGTCTCATTCGCTGCGGCGCCATGGATGGTTTCAAGGAAAATCGTAACCAATTGTTGCATATGTATGAAAGCGCACAAGCCGTTGGTGCTAAAGAGCAAAAAGATGCTGCTATGGGTACCATGAACCTCTTTGGCGATATGGAAGAAGCTGTCGATTTCATCCCTGTTCCCAATGTAGAGGATTTATCAGAAGACGATAAATTAAAGGATGAAAAGGAATATACTGGCTTTTACATTACGGGGCATCCATTGCAAGGATATGCGAAAGAATTGGAAGGGCTCTTTGAACTGGGCGCTCTCGTAGAAAATCCAGAGCAATACGATGGTCAAACCATTACCTTTGGCGGTCTCATCGAAAATAAATCGGACCGCATGACAAAGCGTAATGAGGTTATGTCCATTCTTCGCATCGAAGATTATTCTGGTGCGGCTAACGTAGTGGCATTCCCTAAGGTCTTTAGTCAAAGCCAGCAATTCCTTGCGGTCGATATGATTGTTAAGGTAAAAGGTCGTGTTGATGCGGATGAAAAGGGCGTGCAAATCATTGCAGACCGTATTACGCCGCTAAAGGTAAACTATAGCCAGGCAAAACAGGTGGCAATCCACATTTATAGCCAATATGATACGCTAGAAAATAGCGAAGCCTTAAAACGTGTATTGACTAATACCGCTGGCTCCGTGCCAACGTCATTATATTTACACCGTCAACGAAAACGGATTAATCTGCCCCCAAATATGTGCTTTGACCCTAGTGATGAATCCATTAGGGCTATTGAATCTATTCTAGGCGAGGGCTCCGTAGAGGTACAGTAAACATATAATGTTAACGCAAGTATGTGCGACATGTAATGAGCATATATAGGTGCAATATGTAATAAGCATATACTTGATACAATAAGTATATAAATGGTGTAGAAAGACATATGTTGCGTGGAGCACAGATAGCTTTCACCAACATTGATATAATAAGAAATGAAAGATCCAATCTTGGAGGTGCTTTCATAGGAGGAAAGATGAAACGTACAAAGATCGTATGTACTGTAGGTCCGGGAACGGATAAATTTGGTATCTTAGAAGATATGATGCGGGCGGGCATGAACGTAGCTCGTTTTAACTTCTCTCACGGATCCCATGAAGAGCAGGCAGAACGCATGCAAATGGTGCGCGATGCGGCGATGATTGTGAATAAACCAATCGCACTATTGCTCGACACAAAAGGCCCTGAGGTGCGTCTTGGTCTATTTAAAGAGGGCAAGGTATTCCTCGAAGCGGGCCAACAATTTACGTTGACTACAGATGATGTGGAAGGCACAAAAGAGCTTAGCTCCGTGAATCACAAAGGTCTTACAGGCGATGTGTCCGTAGGGGATAAAATCCTTTTGGCTGATGGGCTTGTAACACTTACCATCGATGCTATTGAAGGCAATAATATCATTACAACTGTTCAAAACAGCGGAGAAATCGGCAACCGCAAGCGCGTAGCCGTACCAGGTGTAGCACTAAGCTTGCCACCTGTATCTGAACAGGATGAAGCAGATTTACGCTTTGGCTGTCAACAAGGGGTAGACTTTGTAGCTGCATCCTTCATGCAACGGGGTAAAGACATTGTGGCTATTCGCCGCATTCTTGAGTCTGAGAAAAAAGATATCAAGATTATCGCGAAAATTGAAAATGCAGAAGGCGTTAAAAATATTGATGAAATCTTGGAAGTAGCTGACGGCCTCATGGTTGCGCGTGGCGATCTCGGTGTAGAAATCCCTGCTGAAGAGGTACCAGTACTTCAAAAGATGATGATTGAAAAATGTAATAACTTGGGTAAACCCGTTATTACGGCGACACAAATGCTCGAGTCTATGATTCAAAATCCACGTCCAACACGTGCGGAAGCAAGTGACGTAGCTAACGCCATTTTGGATGGTACCGATGCGATTATGTTATCTGGCGAAACAGCCAATGGAGCCTATCCTGTAGAAGCTGTTGCGACCATGACTCGCATTGCAGAAGTAACGGAAAAGGCTGCTATTTACGATAGCTATAGTCGTGCTCGTGAGGATGAAGAAATGACTACTACAAGTGCCGTATGCTTGGCTAGCGTGCGCGTAGCTCAAAACCTCGGGGCCGCAGCTATTTTGACATGTACTGAATCTGGCCATACCGCACTTAGCGTGGCTCGTCATCGTCCAGATTGTAAAATCATCGCTGTCACACCTCATGAGGAAACTATTCGCCGTATGCAATTATGCTGGGGCGTAGAGGCTATTAAAGGTCATGAAATCATCAACTCCGATGAAATGGTAAAACAAGCCATTACCGGTGCGCTTGGTATTGGTGCCATCGAGTCTGGCGACCTCGTAGTTGTTACCGCTGGTGTGCCATCCGGTGCAACCGGTACTACAAACATGATTCGCGTTCACATTGCAGGTCGAGTACTCTTGTCTGGTAATGGTATTTTACGTAAATCCGTTACAGGTAATGTGTACATTGCGGCTAATCATAAAGGTAATTATGAAAGCTTCAAGAATGGCGATATCCTTGTGGTAGGCACAATGGAGCCTGAATTGATGGCTATTGCAAAACGAGCAGGTGGCATTATTGCCGTAGAAGATGGTTATACATCTGACAGCGCTATTGCGGGCATTACCTATGGTATTCCGGTTATTTTAGGCGTTAAAAATGCTCATGAAGTGCTCCTTGAAGGTCAAGAAGTGACTATCGATGGCGAACGTGGCAAGGTGTTTGCGGGCATTGCAAATGCTCGATAATCTCTATGAGTGATAATTAAATAAGGAGGGATAGTATGAATCCATATAATGTAACAGGACCTACTGCAGCTGAGGTTGCACAGGTTGAAAGTATCGTATCCCAACGATTAAAAGGCTCTTTCTTATGGATGGTTGTAGGTTTACTTACAACTATCGGTGTTGGCTTTGCTGCATTAGTGAATCCAAATTGGTTACGCTTTGCGTACCAAAATTTTAATATTATCTTATTAGTAGAGCTAGGTGTGGTGTTCCTTTTTAGTGCTCGTGCATATTCTGCTAATGTAATGACGTTACGAGGTATGTTCTTTCTCTATAGTGCTTTGAATGGACTCACATTGACTTTGGTATCGTTGCGATACAATGTGTTTGATGTTGTTATTCCGGCGTTAATAGGTACGCTTGCTTTCTTCATTGGCTTTGCCGTGGTAGGGGCTACTACAAAACGCAATTTATCATCCCTTACACCATATGTGATGGCGGCATTGTTCGGCATGATCATCGTATCCTTGGTGATGATGGGGGCCCGCTTCTTTAATTGGACTGTACTCAGTGGCTTTAGTGATACTGTTAGTTTAGTTCTAGGTTATGTAGGTGTTGTAGTGTTCTCTATCTTTACAGCTATCGATGTGAACCGCATTAAAAATAATGTGACACAAGTGGCGCTCATGGAGGATGAAACAATTTTAGACCGCATTGAAATCACAGGCGCTTTGAGCCTATACTTAGATTTCATTAACTTATTCTTATCCTTATTACGCATCTTTGGTAATAAGCGATAATAAAGGAGTTTGTATGGACGATAGAGAATGGCAAACCTTTGTTACTGTTGTAGATGAAGGCAATATTACAAGGGCTGCTGAAAAATTATTTTTATCGCAACCAGCGTTGAGCTATCGGTTGCGTCATATGGAAAAAGCCTTGGGCCATTCTCTGTTGTTGCGGACTGCTGAAGGGATTGCCCTCACGGCACAAGGCGAAATTTTCTATGATTACTGCAAGCGAATGATGCAAGAACAAGAGGCGTTGGAGCACGCTATGAACTCCGCTTCTGGCAAGATTCAAGGGACCTTGAAAATCGCATCATCTATCAACTTTGCAGATTATGAACTACCGGCTTTATTGAGATCTTTCCGCGAACAATATCCTGATGTTCATATTCAAGTGAAGACTGCTTTCAGCCATCAAGTGGTAAAAATGTTTAATACTGGTGACTGTATGGTCGCCTTTGCTCGTGGTGGATATGACGTGTCTGGTAAGTCTGAACTGTTACTTGCAGAGCCATATTGTTTAGTATATAAAGAATTAGTGCCGCCTGAATCCTTAGTAAAGGTACCGTTCATTAAATACCAAACAGATGCATCGGTGGCAAATATTATCGAAACTTGGTGTGCAGAACATTTTGACGAACCCCCAAGTGTGGCGATGGACGTAAATTCTATGAGTACGTGTCGTCACTTTGTGCGCGCAGGTCTAGGATGGTCTATTTTGACGTATATGGGACTTGGATCCTGTAAGGATAAAGATATCTATGTGAGTCCATTGCGTAGCAAAGATGGTGAATATATCACTCGTGATACCAATATGGTGTACACAAAAGATGCGGAAAACTTGGTTGTAGTAAAAACATTTATCGAATATGTTCGTAATTACTACAAAGAACATACCGTAGTGGATGACAGTATATTTAGAGAATATAAAGCCTAGGACGTTACTTAACCATGCTGTTTCAGTATTGGACTTTTTCGATATAATAGATAATAATAAAAGTGTCTCGAAAGAGAAAGGCAGTACCATGTAAGTGCATGTATACACCCCTTTGGGGACGTATACATGCATTTTTTTCATTTGGAACTGTAAAACTATGCTCAAAATGCATAAAAAGTATGATTAGTAGATATAAAAGTTTTTATAACCCCTATAAAGGTAATCTATTATTCATATTTCTTTTAAACATATATAATGAGTGTAGACAAAAAATCCTAGAGTTCAATAGATGATAGTCGCGTATTAAGAATTTCTGGGGTAGTGTTAGGATGATATATATGCCTATGTTTTTAAGAAAGGAATAAACATGGAAAGATTCTTAAAACTAGCACTTATTGTGCTAATCCCTGTTATCCTCTGGTTTACAACTCCACCAGAAGGTCTCACTGATACGGCGTGGCGCCTCTTAGGCTTCTACATAGCAGGTATCGTAGGTTTGATTTTAAAACCATACCCAATTCAAATTATTTTATTAGCTGTATTATCTGCATCTGCATTATTCTTAGACAATGCAAAAGATATCTTGGTAGGTTACGGCTCCACAGCATTGTGGATGATTATCGCTGCGTTCTCCTTGAGTGTTGCATTTGGTAAAACTGGTCTTGGTCACCGCGTTGCTTACCATTTGATTAATGCATTCGGTTCTACTGTATTACGTCTTGGTTACGTAACAGCACTTCTTGATTTAGTATTATCTCCAGCAACACCTTCTAATACAGCACGTGCAGCTGGTATCGTATATCCAATCAATTTATCCATTGCTGAATCCATCGGTTCTTATCCTGGTGATACTGCTAAACGCGGTGGTTCCTTCATCTTGATGAATGGCTATTTCGTAACAAAAATTACATCCTTCATGTTCTTAACAGCTATGGCTCCTAACGTGTTGGCTTTGGACTTTGTTACTAAAATCACAGGTCTAAACATGACTTGGGCTGAATGGGCTTTGGCTTTAGCTCTTCCTGGTCTTGTAATGTTGATCTTCGTACCACTTGTAGGTTACTGGATCGACCGTCCTGAAGCAGTAAAAATTGACAATAAAAAATTAGCTGCTGACGGTCTTGCAAAATTAGGACCTATGAAAATGTCTGAAAAAATCTTGGCTGTTGTATTTATTCTTGCTCTTATCGGTTGGGCTTTGCCTTCCATCGGTTTTGACTTGAGTCCAACAGCAGTAGCATTAGTAGCTATGACTATTGTATTCTTCGCTGGTATCATCACTTGGGATGACATGGTTCAAACTAAAGCTGTTTGGAATACATTCATCTGGTTCGGTGCTATCCTTGGTTTATCCACTGCTTTAACGAAAGCTAAATTCTTCGCTTGGCTTGCAGCATTTATGCAAACAAACTTGGCACTCGATGTATCTCCACTCGTAGTTGTATTAATTCTTTCTGCTATTAGCGTTGTAATTCGTTACTTATTCGCTTCCAGTACTGCATATATTGCATCTATGCTTCCAGTATTCTTAACTGTAGGTATGGCAGCTGGTGTTAACCCTGTTATGTTTGGTTTAGTATTGCTTGCAACAAATGCGTTTGGTGGTCTCGTAACTCACTACGGTGCATCTCCTGGTCCAATCATCTACTCTGCAGGTTACAATAACTTGAAAGATTGGTGGACTGCTGGTGCAATCTTAGCAGTATTGAGTTGGATTCTACTCTTTGTAGTAGGTATTCCTTGGTGGACTTTCATCGG
>CAMUQE010000066.1 GCA_947096075.1 Veillonella parvula
TAATAAAACCTCTGCATTATACGATAAGGAAAGTAATAGTATTTTTTATTATGCATTATGATACATAAAATATGGAGATATGAGATTGTATGTTAAAGATCTTTCTATGGCTGAACAACAATCAGAAATTAAAACTTCTTGACTTTCATTCTATAGAAACATTATAATCAAATTATAATTTTATACTCGCCTGTTAGAAACCGATGAGGTGGAGATAAAAATAGGATATGCACTCACAGAGAGCGGGATTAGCTGAGAACCCGTAGTACGCAGCTTATTAAATGGACCACCGAGGGCGCATGGAAAAGAATGAACTTTCATTCCTAGTATGGTGCGACGTCACACGAGCGTTAATTGTGAGGGATATGTTAGTATCCTGCGAAAGGGGAATGCACTGCATTCAAACAAGGTGGTACCGCGATTTATAGCACAATACAAATATTTTCTAATAATTGTATAAGAATAGAACTATAAACTCGTCCTTGACGTTATATTGTCATGGGCGAGTTTTTTTATTGGCAAATGCCAGATGGAGGTTCTCATGATTTTCCCTAGTCTTGACCGTGTGAAAGCTATCGCACCGGGCTACGATATCGTGCCTGTATATATGGAAATTTTATCCGACGTACGCACACCGATTAGTGTGTTGAAAGCGTTGAAACAAGTGAGCAGTCATACGTACTTGCTTGAAAGTGCGGATAATAGTAATCATTGGGGACGTTACTCCTTCTTAGGCTACGATCCTAAGATTGAGCTATTCTGCAAAAACCATACAATGACCATCAAAGACGGGACGACTCGTACCTTTGAGTGTTCTAATCCTGCCGCAGAGATTCGCAATATTTTAAGCCAATACAAGAGCCCACGTCTCGAGGAACTGCCAACCTTTACAGGTGGCTTTGTGGGCTACTTCGCATGTGAATATATTCGCTATATCGAGCCAACATTGGATTTCCCAACGCCAGATGATGATTCTGCCATGGTAAACGATGTAGACCTTATGCTCTTTGATAAAGTTATCGCTTTTGACCATTACAAAAATAAAATTTACTTGATTGCCAACATCAGCACAAATGATTTGGAACGCAACTACAACAAGGCGGAGCTTGAGTTGAAAGCATTAGCTGATCTCGTAGTGAACGGTAAAGAGGCTAACATTCCAAAAGGCATCCTTAAAACAGAATTTACTTCAGAATTTACAAAGGACGAGTTTGAAGCAGTTGTTAAAAAAACGCAGCACTACATCAAGGAAGGGGATATCTTCCAATGTGTTGTATCTAACCGCCGCGAAGCCGAGTTTGAGGGGAGCTTGTTAAATGCATACCGAGTGTTACGTACCTTAAATCCATCGCCGTATATGTTCTACCTATCTGGCGGCGATGTAGAGCTCACAGGTGCTTCTCCAGAAACCTTGGTGAAAATGACAGATGGTAAAATGTACACCTTCCCAATTGCAGGCACTATGCGCCGTGGTAAAAACGAAGCAGAGGACCTTGCCATTGAAGAAAAACTCATCAACGATGAAAAAGAATTGGCTGAACATAATATGCTTGTTGACCTTGGCCGCAACGACTTAGGTAAAATTTCTAAATTCGGTTCCGTAAAAGTAGAGGCGTTACATATGTTACAACGCTTCTCCCATGTTATTCACATTACATCTACTGTAAGCGGTGATATTCAAGACGGTAAAGATGCACTCGATGCTATCGGTGCTACATTGCCGGCTGGCACCTTGTCTGGGGCGCCTAAGATTCGTGCTATCGAGATTTTACATGAACTTGAAAAAAGCCCACGTGGCGTATACGGTGGCGCCGTAGGTTACATCGACTTCTCCGGTAACATGGATGTATGTATTGGCATTCGCATGGCCATGAATAAAGGTGGTAAGGTCTATGTTCGTGCTGGCGCAGGTATCGTTCGCGATAGCGTACCTGCTAGTGAATATAACGAAACTTTGATCAAAGGCCAATCCATGATTTCCGCAATTACAAATGCACAGGAGGTAGAATAATGGTACTCCTTATAGATAATTACGATAGCTTCTCCTTCAATTTATACCAATTAGTAGGCTCTATCGATCCAGATATTAAAGTCATCCGCAGTGATGAATTAACAGTTGAAGAAATCCGCGCTTTGAAACCGGACTATGTGATACTTTCACCAGGACCTGGTAGACCAGCTGATGCGGGCGTATACGAAGACCTATTGCGCGAATGCAAAGGGGAATTCCCAATCCTCGGCGTATGCCTCGGTCACCAAGCCATCGGCGAAGTATTCGGCGGCACCGTTTCCTACGCTAAACAAGTTATGCATGGTAAACAAAGCGTAGCGAAACAAGTACACCCATCTAAAATCCTTAAGGGCTTGCCTGAACAATTCGAAGTCGCACGATACCACTCTTTGGCGATTATCGACGAAACTATGCCAAGCGAACTCATCGTTACATCCGTTACAGATGACGGCGAAGTAATGAGCGTAGAACACAAAGACTACCCGATTTATGGAGTGCAATTCCATCCGGAATCCATCATGACACCAAACGGGGAACAAATGATTCGCAATTTTTTAGAAAAATAACCTACAGTCTAATTTATGTATCGAGGGGCTATTCTAAGGCTCTAGAACGATAAGGCAGAAATAAGGTCTCTCAGAACTCCAAGTGGCCACCGCCCCACTACGTGGGGTCGCCAAGTCGTTCCTTAAGACCTTATTTCCTGCCAACTCAATCTTGGCTTTACCTATTATAACCCCTCTACAATACATATTGTGAACTGTAGTTATATTTTTCTAAAGAAATATGCGAATCAGAAACCCTAATATAGGAAAAGGTGGTGCAAAGCACCACCATTTCCACCTCTTATAAAGAAATGACCTGTGCATTACTCCATATAATGCGCAGGATCATTTGATAATAGTTTGTTTGAGGGATATCTATTAAATTGGTATATTTTTTTAGCTGATAGGTGCGATTGGGTTATGTGCGAAGCCGACTTGGCGCCCCGCGTAGCGGGGGATGGCCACTTGGAGGCTGAGTGCATAACCCAATCGGTAGTAGTCAGTTTGATATGGTATCAATTTAATAGATATCCTCAAAAGGAGATATAAATGATTCAAGACGCATTATATGCAGTAACGCATGGTCAGGATTTATCCTACGACCTTGCTAAAGATACAATGAACAAGATTATGAGCGGCGAGGTAGCCGAGCTTCCTATGGCTGGTTTCTTGTGCGCTTTGGCGGCAAAAGGCCCTACTGTAGATGAGGTTACGGCTTTTGCAGAGGTTATGCGCGAGAAGGCTGGTTCTGTTCCTCACGAGGGCACTGTTGTAGAAATCGTAGGTACCGGCGGTGACGAAGCGAATACCTTCAACATTTCCACCACGTCTGGTTTTATCATTTCTGCCACAGGCATTCCTGTAGCAAAGCATGGTAACCGCAGTGTGTCTAGTAAATGTGGTGCTGCCGACTTAATTGAAGCGTTGGGCGCTAAATTAGAGCTTAACGGTGAACAAAACGAGGCAGTGCTTAACAAAGCCAACATGTGCTTCATGTTTGCTCCTGTGTATCACCAAGCTATGAAATACGCTGGTCCTGTACGTAAGGCATTAGGTGTTCGTACGGTGTTTAACATCCTTGGACCTTTGGCAAATCCAGCAGGCGCAACTGTGGAGTTGATGGGTGTTTACGATAAATCTTTAGTAGAACCATTGGCTCGTGTATTGGCAAACCTCGGTGTAAAACGGGGGGCTGTGGTGCATGGCTTTGACGGCCTTGATGAGATTACGGCTACCAATAAAACGTACGTATGCGAAATTAATAATGGTACTTTTACAAGCTACGAATTCGATCCTAAAGAGTATGGTTTCGAATACGCTGATAAAACTGAGCTTGAAGGTGGCGACGCAACAGTAAATGCTGAGATTACACGCCGCGTTCTCGGTGGTGAGCAAGGCGGTAAACGTACCGCAGTTCTTCTCAATGCTGGCATGGCGATTTACCTTGCAAAAGATGGTATTACATTAGCAGAGGGCATTGAAGAGGCGAAACATATGATCGACTCTGGCAAGGCGCTTGCGACAATGGAACAGTTTGTGAAAGCAACCCAAGAGGTATAACCATTGATTTTAGATAAGATTATAGAGGCGACCAAAATTCGGGTAGCCCAAGAAAAACAGGTGGAATCTCCAGAGTCTGTGAAAGCAGTGGCTTTAGCATTACCATCTGATACAGGATTTCCTTTTGAAGCGGCCCTTCGTCAGCAAGATTTCAATTTCATTTGTGAAGTAAAGAAGGCATCTCCATCTAAGGGAATTATTGCTGAGCACTTCCCGTATTTAGAGATCGCCAAAGAATATGAGGTAGCAGGGGCAGCGGCCATCTCTGTATTAACAGAGCCAGACTTCTTTAAAGGTGATAAAAAATATCTCCAAGAAATCGCTAACACTGTAAAAATCCCTGTGCTACGTAAGGACTTTATCATCGATGAATACCAAATCTATCAAGCTAAGGTGTGGGGCGCTAGTGCGATCCTCTTGATCTGTGCATGTTTAGATGTGCCTACGTTAACAAAGTTCCGTGAATTAGCGGACTCTCTTGGCTTGTCCTCTTTGGTAGAGGCCCATGACGAACATGAGGTACAAATGGCCATCGATTGCGGTGCCCGCATTATTGGCGTTAACAATCGTAACCTCAAGGACTTCACTGTAGATGTACAAAATAGTGTACGCTTACGCAATCTTGTGCAAGACGATGTAATCTTCGTATCTGAAAGCGGCCTTGAAACTCCAGAGGACATCCAAGTATTGCGGGATAACAATATCGGAGTAGCCTTGATGGGCGAAATCTTCATGCGTTCTCCGAATAAGGTTGAAAAGTTAGCCTATCTTTATGGGCTGACATATTATATGCCTAAGCTTAAGATGTGCGGCATCTCCAAGGTGGAAACTATCTCTGCTATAGTCGATGCAAAGCCTGATTATATGGGCTTAGTATTTGCACCGAGCAAACGACAAGTCACTGTAGACCAAGCAAAAACCTTAGTTGAAGAATTACATAAGCAATACGCAAATCGATATAATAGAGACGCAGAACAATACAGTAATCAGACACTTATACATCAAGAATTTATTAAAACGGTAGGCATTTTTGTCAATGAAACGCTAGATAATCTCGTTACGATTGCCACAGAAGTAAATCTTGATGCGGTGCAATTGCACGGTGATGAAGATGAAGCTTTCATCCAATCCTTAAAAGAACGTACTAATGTAGAGGTTTGGAAGGCTGTTCAAATCCGCAGTGCTGCAGATGCAGAGGCGTGGATTGATAGCAGTGCTGATATGCTATTATTTGATGCGTACCACAAAGACGAGCGAGGCGGTACGGGTGAAGTATTCGACTGGTCCTCGTTAGATGAGTTTGAACGACCGTTTATGCTCGCTGGTGGTATCGATAGCACCAATGTGGCGCGTGCCATTCGTACGGTTCGACCGTACGGCATCGATATCAGTAGCGGCATTGAAACAGAAGGCGTGAAGGACGATGAGAAGATAAAAGCTTTCACCAACATCGTAAGAACAATAGCAATGCCATAGCATGGCGTGCTAGCAGGAATGGTATATAGAAAGGTAAGTTATATGAGTGAACAAAGACATGGCTATTTTGGCTCCTTTGGGGGTCAATTTATGCCAGAAACATTGATGAATGCAGTTATCGAATTGGAAGAGGCGTACAATAAGTACAAAGATGATCCTGATTTCGTACATGAACTTGAGGATTTACATAAAAAATATACAGGTCGTCCATCCCTGTTATACTATGCGGACCGTATGACAAAGGACCTTGGGGGAGCCAAAATTTATTTAAAACGTGAGGACTTAAACCATACTGGTTCTCACAAGTTGAATAACGTAATCGGCCAAATGTTATTGGCAAAACGGATGGGTAAAACACGCGTTATTGCTGAAACTGGGGCAGGTCAACACGGCGTGGCAACGGCTACTATCGCTGCATTGATGGGCATGGAATGCGAAGTATACATGGGTGCAGAGGACTGTGAACGTCAGGCGCTTAACGTATATCGTATGGAATTGCTAGGTGCTAAGGTGCATCCTGTAACAACAGGGACTAGCACATTGAAAGATGCGGTTTCCGAAGCGTTGCGCGAATGGACAAACCGCATGTCCGATACGCACTATGTATTGGGCTCCGTTATGGGTGCCCATCCATTCCCTATGATCGTTCGTGATTTCCAATCTATTATCAGTCGTGAAGCGCGTGAGCAAATCCTCGAAGCAGAAGGTAAATTGCCAACGGCTGTTATGGCTTGCGTAGGCGGTGGCTCCAATGCGATGGGCATGTTCTATCACTTTATTCCAGATGAAGGGGTTCGTCTCATCGGTTGTGAAGCAGCAGGTCGCGGCATCGATACAGAGGAACATGCAGCAACAATCGCGAAGGGGTCTGTTGGTATTTTCCACGGTATGAAATCTTACTTCTGTCAAGATGAAGACGGTCAAATTGCTCCAGTATATTCTATTTCTGCAGGTCTCGATTACCCTGGCATCGGTCCTGAACATGCGTACTTGCACGATAGCGGTCGTGCAGAATATGTGCCTGTCACAGACGACGAAGCGGTAGATGCGTTCGAATATTTGTCTCGCTTAGAGGGGATTATCCCAGCTATCGAGAGTGCTCATGCGGTGGCACATGCACGTAAAATTGCTCCTACTATGAGTAAGGACGACGTTATTATTATTTGTTTATCTGGTCGCGGTGACAAAGACGTAGCGGCTATGGCGAAATATAGAGGGGTGGATCTTCATGAGTAAAATTAAAGACGCTTTCACAAAGGGCAAGGCATTCATCCCGTTCATTAGTGCTGGTGACCACGGTATTGAAAATACAGAACGTTATATTCGCATTATGGTGAAAGCCGGTGCAGACATGGTGGAAATCGGTATTCCTTTCTCCGATCCCACAGCGGAAGGCCCAGTTATCCAAGAAGCAAGTACACGCGCATTATCTACAGGTGTAAAAATCAATGACATCTTCGATATGGTGCGTCGTCTGCGTACAGGCGATGATGCGGTGACTATACCGCTCGTATTCATGACCTATTTGAATCCTATTTATGTATTTGGTCGTGAAAAATTCTTTACCCTCTGTGAAGAGGTGGGAATCTCTGGTGTTATCGCACCAGACATGCCATTTGAAGAAAAAGGCGAGCTCGCTAGTGTGGCTCATAAGCATGGTGTTGAAGTTGTATCCTTAATTGCGCCAACATCTGAAAATCGCATCGAAATGATCGCCAAAGACGCAGAAGGCTTTATCTACTGCGTATCTTCTCTTGGCGTTACGGGGATGCGTAGTGAAATCAAGACGGATATTAAATCCATTGTTGAAATGATTCGCAAATATACGGATATCCCGGTAGCTGTTGGTTTTGGTATCTCTAAGCCAGAACAAGCGGAAGCTATGGCGCGCGTATCCGACGGTGCTATCGTAGGCTCTGCCATCGTTAAAATCGTGGCAGAACACGGTGAACATGCGGATCAAGCGTTGTTTGATTACGTACAATCCATGAAACAAGCTGTTCTAAAGGCTAGTGTATAATAAATGATTTCATTTAAATACCGGTTTTAGTAAGTCATTTAGATTTTTTAGAATATTTTGACATAGAAAAACTGCACCCCAAAAATTGAATTCAATTTTTGGGGTGCAGTTCATTTGGTATTTAATGTTGTTCATGATGAGCATGCACTTTTTTATATGTGTTCTCTTTTGGTGGTTTTGGCACAGGAGCGAGGCTTAGTCATTAGAGGATTCAGAACGTTGGTGTCGTTCGCTGCGTTTTGCTGTTGCATTTTTATCATGCTTTTCACGTTCAGATATTCTATGCTTTCTGTGCTTTTTCTTTTTATCATTTACTTTGTACCATGGATGATCACTACTATCTACTGTGCCATCATCATTTTTTACCATGCGATGGTTTTCACCGATTTTGAAGTGATAATCTTTGGCTTGGGCTACATTGGCACCAATACCAACTGTTAAGAAGGCACCTAAACTGGCCAAGGCTACTGCTTTAATTAATTTAGCTTTCATAATTATCTCCTGCATAATTAATTGTACGAATTTTAGTTGTAAGAAATATATCTGTAGTATAGGTAGATTTCATGAACAAAAAATGAATCAACTAAGTTGATAAATCATAGTATAATAGGAATATCTATATATGTTTATTATCTAATATTATCTAAGATTATAGTAGGAGCTTTATGAAACAGAGAGTATACGAAATCCTCTATCGTGAGCTAGTGGAAAACTATGCGAACAGTAAGGGACGTACCAATACAGCCGATTTTTGGCTCACCATAAGTGCCATATCCTTTGTATATGGCTTAATTATATGTATTACAGGTCTTGCAACCTACATACCGTACGGATTTCTTTATGCTGTCTCTATTGGTGGCGGTGTATTATTTGTATTGTCCATCCTGTTATGCTTGCCGAAGATTATGCTAATGGCAAGACGGTTACGAGACTCTAATAATGATCCAACGTTGATGATTTTGCTTTTGGTTCCTATTTTAGGCTGGCTTGCATTATTGTATCTATTCTGTAAGCGCACATCGCCTGTATCTAATGGATTAGAGGAAAAACGTTCCGTATCGGGCCTCTTTATTGTGACTATATTAGTATTAGGCTGCTTAGCTATTAATGCAGGTAGTACAATGATTAATCATAATTTTATAGTAGAGGAGACTGCTTATGGCAATTTAGAACCTAGTTCGTTAACGAAACAAGCAAATCGTCTTTTACAAAGTGAAACGGCTACAACAGAGGGGCGTACTGTAGTAAGAAATTATTATGAAGCTCTCAATAAAAAGGATTATCATGGTGCATATCGTTATTTGAGCGCTCGTGCTATGGAACGATATGGTACCTTTGAACTATGGGAACAAGCCATGACTAAGGAAGAGGTTCCTAAGGTGAAAGCGATACAGCTTGACTATGTTTCTCAAGACCAAGATGATGATATTGTTGTAAACTATATGGGCTTTACCGTTACTTTTAAAGATAAATCAGAGCCTCTATTAGTTCGTTTGCATAATGAAGGCAAAGGCTGGGGCATTGTTGCTATTGAAGCCGCAGAGGAGGATTAGGTTATGTCAACCATAAATATATATGATTTGAACTATACTGATGCCTTCAAATTAGGTATTAGGAACTATGCTAATTTTAACGGTCGTGTTAGCCGTAGTGAATATTGGCGATTCGTGGCAGGCGTTACATTGATACAAGGATTACTTGGCATTTTAGCTTTACTTTGTAGTACCTTGGGCTTCCCTAATTATGAAGCGCTTATCGATAATATTGCTGTAGGGGTATCCCTTTTCTTTATAGTTCCCAATATAGCTATCACAGTGCGGCGTATGCATGATATTGGCCGGAGTGGTTGGACGCAGCTAATCTCATTTATTCCTGTTATAGGATTCTTTATATTTCTCATTTACGAATTGCGTCGTGGCGATCAAAGAGAGAATTCATATGGTGAAAGAACCGGATATACACCTATTACTCCTGAGGTTAGCAAAGCTACTGGTCTAGAAGAAACTCCATCCCGTCGCCAAGATTGGGCGA
>CAMUQE010000067.1 GCA_947096075.1 Veillonella parvula
AACTCATAGTCAATGGGCACATATTATATTGGGATCTATAATAATTGGTACTATATTAGGATATGGTAAATATTATCCAGTACTTAGTCAAATGCATTATATTTTTGTGATTGCCTTATCTATTATTGGTTTAACTATTATTAAAATAATGCAATCTCATTGTAGGTGGCATTTATTTGCCAATTTATTAATATTAGTTTTTGCTTCAATGGGATTATCCTATTATCAAACAGATTTACAAATTATTAATTATAATAGCTATACATCATACTATTTACAGCAAGAAGGAGAATATCTAGGTACTGTTGTATTATCTCCTGAAATAGTAAATCTAGATGGACAAGAATATTACAAATATAATGTTACTCTTCATGGATTACATCCTTATAAAGATAGCGCAAAAAACTCCTATATAAATGCTCAAGGACGTTTACAAGTATACTCTAAGGTATCAGCTACAAATAACAAAATAAGATTGGGAGAACAAGCCATTATTGAAGGAACTCCAAAGCCTTTATTCCTAACTGAAGAGGAAGGTCGAATTAATCTTCGAGGCAGATATATGAGCTCTAATACAAGAGGGCGAATCTATGATGGTGTATATCGATCTGCTACTAATAAAGATTTACAATTATTTCACTATAAAGAAATATTTTCTGAAAAACTATATAGGAAAAGTTTATGTCTATGTGGTCAAATACGAGTATCCATAGAAAAGAATATTGCTAGTAATCTAGATGGTCCACAAAAGGTATTAGCACAAGCCTTATGTTTGGGTGGTCATTATAGTGAATTAGGGGAAGATCGAATGAAAGATTTTGCCTATACTGGCCTCATCCACATTCTATCTATATCTGGTTCGCATATTGCTTTACTATTAGCTTTAATTTATGGGCTAGGAAGACTTGGTAAATTACGGAAGCGTACATGTTTAATTTGGGGTATATTAGTAGCTTGTATATATTGCTGTATCGTTGGTGGAGATGCACCAGTTGTACGTGCAACGATGATGAGTATACTCATGTGCATAGCTTATGTTAAAGGGCGATTATATCAAGCTAAACAGGCTTTATGTATATGTGCCATTCTATGTCTAGTATATGATCCTTTTTCTTTGTTTGATGTAAGCTTTCAACTATCCTTTGGTGCAACCTATGGTTTACTCATATGGGGAAAGGTACTGTATGAACGGATACAATGGCTTCCAAGATGGATAAAAACACCTCTTGTATTATGTGTATCTGCACAGTTACTCATATTGCCATTACAACTCTATTACTTTCACTATATTAGTATTGCTAGCTTACTCGCTGCTTGTGTTGTAGCACCTTTACTAGATATATCTATTGTTTTAATTTTTATAAATACTTTAGTTAGTTATGTACTACCTGTATCATTCTTATGGATTTTAGTAGATCTATTATTACGTGTATCTTTATATTTAAATCATGTTTTAGGGCGAAGTGGTAGTCTACTTTGGCTTGGTATGATGCATCTTTATTGTGTTTATATATATTATTCTTTACTAGGTTTATTTACGTACCTTTTGACACATAAGAAAAAGTATACTGTATATGTACTGATGTCCTTATTATGTATGGTTGCAACCTTTGGTGCTTCATACTATGTGACTCTGCATCACAAGGACACAATAATCCATTATATTCCTATGAAACAGTGTAATGTGTTACTTTGCATAGACCCAAACCATAGAGGAGCGTATCTATTAATCGATGCACCAGATTATATTAAAACTATACCTAACGAAAGACTTATTAATCAGGCCATAAGGGCATATGGTGTAAATCCTAAAGATGTAAAAGTTGAGTACTTTCACAGTAACGGTTCTGCACAGGTGGTATATAAAAATGGTATGAACCAAATTTTCGTATATAATGGACAAAGTAGAGAAAAAAATCTAAAATTAAATGATAAGATTAATTCATTATATATAACGAGTCGATCCAGTGTAATGAATGAAATAGGGCGTATTTCTCCTCAAAGTACAATTCTATTTGGCAGTCCACACGGTGCGTTACGCGATGTGGATCCATCAACAGAACATATGTATATAATGGGATACGGCTATATCAAAGATATCTATCTGTGAAAGGAGGAAACATGGCACATATTCAACTTATTTATGGCGATGAGCCACAATTAATTGAAGAAGAGAAACGCAAGTTTTTAAGTGCCTATCCAGACCTACCGGTGACTGTATTAGACGATGAGGCGGGCCCACAGAAGATTAGTGAAAAGCTCTGTGAAGATTCACTCTTTGGGGATCAAAAAGTGTTTTGCTTAGTTAACTTGCCTATCATTCGTAAAAGCGGTAAAAATAGCGATGCTTGGATTCCATTATATGAGCTCATCATGGAATATAATGGGGATAATCCAATTGTTTTGATTTATCATGACATGATAGATAAACGAATCAAGCAGAATAAAGAGCTTTTAAATAAAATACCGAATCGTGAATGTAAGCGTCTTGAAGGGGCAGACCTTGTGATGTGGATACGTCAGTATTGTACGTCTAATGGATTTAAAATGACTTCTGATGCACAGGAATATGTAGCTCATCTCATCGATTTGTGGCAAGATGTACCTGTTTCTTTTATGAGAACTGAGTTTGACCGATACTTCTTGCAAATTACTGGGGAAAAAGTAATTACCAAAGAATTCCTAGAGGAAAATGGCAGTGACTATGGAGCTAAAAATATATTTACCTTTAAAGAGGCTCTGTTAAAACGAGATATTGATACATTACTTGAACTATTTCCATTTATGTTCGGCTATAAAGAATTAGACCGTGCTATGAGCTATATTGAGGGGCAATTACGTTTACAGCTACTGGTCGGTGAATGTCGACAAGCGGGAATGACTGTTCAAGCTATACAGAATTTATGTAAGGACCATGATTCGTCATTTAAACCGTATCCGATCAAACTGGCTTATGAAGCGAGCTCTCGGATTTCTACTAAAGCATTACGAGCTTTGTTAAAAGGTTTGTATGAGATTATCCTAGATAGTCGTAGTAGCAAGGGCGATATTTGGCGATTTAGAGATTTATGTATTACCTATTGTGGGTATAAGGGATAAAAATGAAAGTACGTTATCGCGTTGTACCAAAACAGAATAAGAAATCATCTTTCTATGTGAACTGTCATACCCAACATGTGACGATTCAAGCTGCAGACTCCGCATTTTCTACATTGCTTAGTTTACGAGACAGATTGTCTGCATGGTACAAGGAAAAGAATATTTCTTTTGATGATATTCCAACCAATACTGATACAGCTTGCTGTTTTGCTTGGAAAGTGGATACGGAAACAGGTGAAGGTTTAGATACCTATTATTATGGTGGTGGCTGTGGTGCTGGTGAATGGATTGAAGCGGCTGAAGCACAACGTGAAGCTGAAGAGGCTAAAAATCAAGTACCTAAAGGCAAGTCTTTTGCAGGTTATGATCAACAAGATGAATATGATGATGTTGACGAAGATGATTTCGCCCCATTCGTAGAGGCTGTTGAATTAGGCTATTTTAATAATAGCCCGGTTGTTGTATCTCGTTCGAATCAAACGGCTGCGGCATCTAGTAGTAATGATATTGTTGCTTCAGTGAGTAGTATGCCTAAAGTAAATAAAGGTTTTGCACCTAAAAGTACTACAAAAGCTACTGCTAAAAGTGGTGAAGGGGATAGTAAATATCCTCGTCGTGCACCAAAGGATGCTCCCACTGATGAAGGCATGATTTTAGGGCCAAAAATTGAAGGGGTCATCTCTAAAATCATGGGCACCGTGGATACACCTAGTGTAATTTTTGAAGGTGTCTTTGTAGGTTTAGATAAACGTGATACTAAGACTGGTAAAAGTATCGTTAATGGCAGCATTGTAGATGATACAAATAGTATTAAATTTATCAAGTTTACGAATAGCCCTGAAGAAGGGGATGCGCTACTTAAACAATTAAAAGGCTTACAACGCGTTCGTGTACAAGGTAGTGTCAACTTTGACGATCGTTTTGATAAAGATTATATCTTATCGATTCGCAGTATTGAAGCAGTGGAAACTACAAGTGTAGAGCGAACTGAAAACCGTCCAGATTCTCGTGTAGAGCTTCATTTACATACTAAGATGAGTGATAAAGATGCTCTCGTATCTGTTAAGGATTTATTTAAAACAGTTAAAAAATGGGGTCATCCTGCGGTTGCTATTACAGATCATGGTGTTGTACAAGCCTTTCCTGAAGCGCAAGCCCTTGGTAAAGAGTTAGGTGTTAAGGTTATCTATGGTGTAGAAGGTTATCTTATTGAAGATGAAACGGTAACAAAAGATGAGGAGCTTGTACTAGATAAAAAGAAGAAGAAGGAAAAAGATAAACGCTATCATATTATTTTATTAGCTAAAAATATGGTTGGCTTGCGTAATTTATATAAAATGATTTCCATTTCTCACCTTGAACATTACAAGGTTCGTCCTCGTTTACCTCGTTCCGTTATCGAAGAACATCGTGAAGGTATTATCATCGGTTCTGCTTGTGAAGCAGGGGAACTTATGCAGTCCATTGTTCGTGGAGCTACAAAAGAAGAACTTTTGGAAATAGCATCCTTTTACGATTATCTTGAAATTCAGCCACATACTAACAATATGTTTTTGGTTCGTAAAGGTCTCATGCCAGATGAGCAAGCCCTCATCGATATGAATAAGACCGTTATCGAATTAGGGGAAGCCTTGAATAAACCTGTATGTGCTACTTGTGACGTTCATTATTTGACACCAGAAGAGAAAATATATCGTGAAATCATGCTAACTGCATGTGGATATCCAGATGCAGACGAACAACCAGATTTACATTTACGCACTACAGATGAAATGCTTGCGTCATTCCCTTACTTAAGCGAAGAGAAGCGATACGAAGTAGTCGTTACCAATACACGTGCTATCAACGACAGCATTGAAGATATTAAACCAGTTCCTGATGGGACCTACTCACCTAAGATTGAAGGTGCTGACGAAGCTTTCACAGAAATGTGCTATAAAAATGCGAAGGCTATTTACGGTGATCCATTGCCACGTGTAGTACAAGAGCGTCTCGACTATGAACTAGATTGTATTATCTCCAATGGTTATGGTGTATTGTATTATATCGCTCATAAATTGGTAAAAAAATCTCTTGATGATGGGTATCTCGTAGGTTCTCGTGGTTCCGTAGGATCTTCCTTTGCAGCGACCATGTCTGAGATTACAGAGGTAAATCCACTACCTCCACATTATGTATGCCCTCATTGTAAATACTCTGAATTTTTTGAAAAGGGTGAATATGCAGGGGGCTTTGACTTGCCTCGTAAAGATTGTCCTAAGTGTGGTCATGCGTTACAAACAAATGGTCACGATATTCCATTTGCTATCTTTCTTGGTTTTGAAGGTGACAAGGTTCCAGATATTGACCTTAACTTCTCCGGTGATTACCAAACAAAAGCTCACAAATATACGGAAGAATTATTTGGCCGTGACAATGTATTTAAAGCAGGCACAATCGGTACAATTGCTGATAAAACTGCTTTTGGTTATGTTAAAAAGTACGCCGAAATTCGAGATATACAAGCCCGCAATGAATTCTTTGAACATTTAGCGAAAGGCTTTACAAATGTAAAGAATACTACGGGACAACACCCTGGTGGTATTATGGTATGTCCTCGAGATATGGATGTGCATCATTTTACGCCCATACAACATCCAGCGAATAAAAAGGAAAGTGGCGTATTAACGACACACTTTGATTATCACTCCATCGAAGGTCGTATGACTAAGCTTGATATTCTGGGCCATGATGATCCCACAATTATTCGTATGCTAGAGGATTTGACAGGTATCGATGCTAAGACAATACCATTTGATGATCCAAAGACATTGAGCTTGTTTTCCTCTACAGAGGGGATTGGTTTAACACCTGAACAATTGCAAGGTGACCAGGTAGCCAGCTTGGCCGTACCAGAATGTGGTACGAAGTTTGTACGGGGCATGTTGGAAGACTCTCGTCCGCAAACCTTCTCTGACTTAGTACGTATCTCTGGTTTCTCTCATGGTACGAATGTATGGCTCGATAATGCGCAAGACCTTATTAAAAATGGAACTTGTAAGTTGAACGAAGCTATTTCTACCCGTGACGACGTAATGAATTTCTTAATCCATCGTGGTATGGATAGAAAGCACAGCTTCTTCGTTATGGAAAACGTACGTAAAGGGAAGGGGATTGAAAAACGAAATAAACAAGGTCAAGCTACAACGGAATTTGAAGCAGAAATGCGCGAAAATAATATTCCTGAATGGTTTATTGAGTCTTGTAAAAAGATTTCCTATTTATTCCCAAGGGCCCATGCGGTAGCCTATGTAATGATGGCCTTCCGCATTGCATGGTTCAAGGTATACCATCCATTGGCATTCTATGCAGCTTACTTCTCCATTCGTGCGAAAGCCTTCGATTTACGGATCATGACAGGGGATCTCAAAACACAATTGACCGAGTTTAACCGTATCAAAGCTCTTGATCGTGCTGCCAGTCCTAAAGATAAGGATCTTATGAGTGCCTTGGAAGTATCTATGGAGATGTATCAACGGGGCTATCGTTTTATTAATGTAGATATTCAACATTCTGAAGCTAGACGCTTTAGCATTAAGGATGGAGCTTTATTGCCACCATTTTTAGCTATTGATTCACTTGGTGAAACAGTGGCTGATGCTATCGTCGAGGAAAGAAATGAACGTCCATTTACATCTCTAAAAGACTTACAACGCCGTTGTAAAGTATCAAATACCATCATTGATCTTATGAAAGACCTCAAATGCTGTGGTGAATTACCAGAAGACGAACAAATGTCACTATTTGGAGCATAATAAAATACAAGATAAGATTTAAATACAAAGTAAGCACTATATCTCAAATGTGGATATAGTGCTTATTTTTATGTAATTTGCTACAATATATTTAAGATATGTCTTTGATACTAGGGAGTGTTGGAATATGATAGAGCGACTTCAAAATCAAGTGGATGAAATAGAACTTTGGGATGTTGAGTTAGAGGATATGCCTAATCTAGAAGCATCAGATATTCCAGGAGTATACTTTAACGAATTCCGAGAATATGTTGATGAAGAGGGGAATATACTGTCCCCATCAGAGGTCGATCGATTACGGTATAAAGGTGACTACGAGGACGATTATTATAGATAGAAATAATTAAAATGTCATATTATATTATTTTTATATTACAGTGAGTGGGTTAGTTATGAGAGTTCCAATATATGAAGCTTTAGCACACTATAAAAGAAATGAAATGTTACCTTATACAGAGTATTTTAGTTTGGGATTTTTTACGGATATTTCATTGGCTGAATCGACAATAGCTGAGTCTAAAAAATTAGTTGGGTTTTCTGATTTAAATGATAATTCTTTTTCTATAACAACTCACTATTTAAATGATTGTGCTCATATAGGTAATGAAGTTAGTTATGAAATAATAAACAATAAAGTTTATGGTGTTTGGTATGATTATGATATAGATGATTATTATACATGTTCCGGATACATAGGTTTATTTAGTACTTTAAAATATGCAGAGAAAGCAATAGAGTGGTATAAAACTTGGGATATATTTAAAGTATATGGTTTAGATTGTTTAGGAATTGATACAATTACTCTCAATTTAAGGGGCTGGACTGAAGGTTTTATAACAGTATATGATTAAAATTATGCAATAAAAGAGGTATCATCGAATGATGACACCTCTTTTTGAAAGTTTTGCAGTTTATTTATTTTGGCAGATTTTGTAAATTTTGCAATATTAGTATAAGGATTTATATTTCATCCAGTTTGTTTTGGCCATTTCTTTAAGCTCTGTACCACGGCCATCAAGGATTGCATTGATTAAATATTTGCTAAAGCCTTTAGCTTGTTGATATGCAATTTTAGGAGGCATAGCAAGTTCTTGTTTATCTACGCGAACGTTAACGATGACTGGGCCATTATGGTTAAGGGCTTCCATAATTTTTTCATCCACTTCGCTAGAGTTTTGAATGCTAACCCCTTTAATACCAGCAGCTTCTGCTAGTTTTCCAAAGTCTGGATTTACAAAATCTGTAGCATAGTCTAAGTAGCCAGAAGCTTTCATTTCCATAGCAATGAAACTAAGTTCTTCGTTATTAAATACGAAGATTTTAATTGGTAGATTTAATTGTTTTAATGTTAGCATTTCGCCCATCATCATAGTGAAGCCACCATCACCGGATAGAGAGATAACTTGACGATTTGGACAAGCATTTTGAGCACCGATGGCATGCATCATAGCATTAGCCATGGAGCCATGGTTAAAGGAGCCTAAAATACGACGTTTACCATTGGTTTTTAGATGACGAGCCGTCCAAATTACAGGAGTACCTACATCAAAGGTAAAGATAGCATCTTCACTTGCTAACTTATTCAAACGATTAACAAAGTATTGAGGGTGAATTGCTACACCATCTGGTTCAGCTACTGCATAGCTATCTACGTCACCTCTAAATTTAGTGTATGCTTTACGGACAGTATCGATAAATTCAGTATCACCACGTTGACCAATAAGAGGTAATAATTCTTTTAATGTATCTTTTACGGTGCCAATAATACCTTGGGTGAGTGGAACACGACGACCTAATGCACTAGAATCTCTATCTACTTGGATTACTTTTGCATTTTCTGGATAGAAAGGTCGGTAAGGGAAGTCAGTACCAAGCATGATAAGTGTATCGCATTGTTCAATCGCACGATAACCAGATGTATAGCCTAATAGGCCAGTCATACCTACATCATATGGATTGTCCCATTCAACCCATTCTTTACCTCTGAAAGCATGTACAACCGGTGCTTGTAAGCGTTTTGCTAATTCTACTACTTCGTCATGAGCACCTTCACAGCCTGCACCACAGAAGAGGGTAATACGTTCACCTTTTTCTAAATGTGCTACCATTTCTTCGATATCTTCACGTTGTGGAATGATATGAGGTAAGCGAGGGTGATGCCATACTGGTAATTCGTCAATTTCCATTTCCATAACTGCTACATCCCCAGGAAGGACGATAACGGCAACATCTTGATTGCCTACAGCGGCATTCATAGCGCGGAATAGAATTTCAGGCATCTGTTTAGGATTAGATACAAGTTCACAGAAACAAGAGCACTCTTTAAATAAGTTTTCTGGATGAGTTTCTTGGAAATAATTTAACCCTACTTCAGATTGTGGAATATGAGAAGCAATAGCCAATACTGGAACACGATTGCGATGACAATCAAAAAGACCGTTAATTAAATGCAGGTTGCCTGGCCCAGAGCTACCAGCACAAACTGTTAGTTTACCGGTTAATGAGGCTTCTGCACCGGCAGCAAAAGCTGCTGTTTCTTCGTGTCGTACATGTTCGAAGGAAATTTTACCATTACGGCGTAAACTATCGTTTACGGAATTTAAACTATCGCCAGTGATACCGTAAATGCGTTCGATGCCCGCATTGGCTAAGACTTCTATAAGTACATCAGAAATTCGTTTTTTTGCCATATTATCACCTATATTTAATAAATAATATCAATTAAGT
>CAMUQE010000068.1 GCA_947096075.1 Veillonella parvula
TATCACCTTTAGTATCTTCTACTAACAAGTTAATTTTTACAGCATTTGCATCAGCATTGATTTCGCTTACAGCCAATTCTGCACCAGCTTTAATAGATTCACCATAAGCTGCTGCCCCACCAGTTGTTGTTGTTAACAATGCAATTTTAGCTTCATTACTATTCGCACTACCTGCATCTTTATTTCCACCACAGCCAGCAGCAACTGCCATTACACCGGCAAGGCCAAAAATGGCTGCTTTTTTTAACATGGATTTATTCATATTACACCCTTCCTTTAAAACATAAAACTTTGATTCTATACCTATATTATGAGAAATTTCAATCTTTTGTCAATTAAAAGAAAATGATTTTAATTCCTTAATAATATATAAATTAAAAAGCTATTCACATAGCCGTTCCCACTTCTCATACAATAAATTCAACTCAGTTTGAGTCTCTTCAATTTGTGTGGAAATTTTAGACATTTCATCTAAATCTTGCTGAACTACAGGATTCGCTAATTGCACTTCATACATCTTCATCGTCGCCTCAAGGCGAGCAATTTCAGATTCTACCTCAGCCAATTGTTTTTCAACCATATAAGCATTCGGCTTCTTCTGATTTTCCTCCGTAGATTCTGATGCTGAAAGCAGTAGCTCATTAGTGGAAACAGCTTTGCTATCAACTTTATCGCTCTCAGAGTTTTGCTCATTAGCTAATGCTAATAAAGCTTCTTGCTCTTTCAACTTTTCCTTGTAGTATGAGTAATTACCGAGATACTCCGTAATTTTACCTTCATCAAGAACTACTGTTTTCGTAGAAACTTGATCCAAGAAATATCTATCATGAGAAATAATAAAGCAAGTCCCTTCAAATTGTTGTAATGCTTCCTCTACAATTTCTCGCGTAGGAATATCTAAATGGTTTGTCGGTTCGTCTAAAATTAGGAAATTATCTCCTTGAAGAAATAATTTAAGCAAAGCTAAACGAGCGCGCTCACCACCAGATAATTCACCTACTAGCTTAAATACATCGTCCCCTTTAAACAGGAAAGCCCCAAGCACATTACGAGCCTTATCCTCGCTGTAATTAAAGTGATTAATGATCTCTTCCACTACCTGCCAAGAATCATGCAGTTCTTCGTGCTCTTGTGAGAAGTAACCGACTTGTACGCGATTGCCAATATCCACATGACCAACTTCAGGGAATAGTTCTCCTACGATGGTTTTCACCAGTGTAGACTTACCCGCGCCATTAGGTCCAATAAGTGCTACTGATTCACCTCGTCGAACAACGAGAGAGATATCATCAATAATGCGACTTTCACCATATCCGGCAGATAAGTGATCTAAGACTAAAACTTTATCAGCACTCATCGCAGCAGGAGGAAAAGAAAATTTTAAATGATGTGAAGTAACAGGTGCCTCTAGCCGCTCTAATCGATTTAGTTGAGACTGACGACCACGAGCCATTTTAGACTTGATACCAGCACGGTATTTATCTATATAAGCCTCTGTTTTCTTAATATACTCCTGCTGCTTTTCATAGGCCACCATATCAGCCTTTAAACGTTCATCACGTTGTTGAATATAGCGACTATAGTTACCACGATAGGTTGTGGCCTTGTGATTATCTAACTCAACAACACCTGTAACGATACGATCCAGAAAATATCTATCATGGCTGACAATGAGAATACCACCTTGATAGGCAGATAAGTAACCCTCTAGCCACTCCAGCATATTCATATCTAAATGGTTAGTCGGTTCGTCTAAGAATAAAAAATCTGGGCTACGTACTAACGCTTTAGCTAAATTAATACGCGTTTTTTGACCACCTGAAAAAGCATTAGCCGGCTTATCTAAGTCATCATCAGTAAAACCAAGACCATAGACTATGCGCTTTGTCTTTTGCTCGTAGTCATAACCACCTAGCCATTCTAGACGATTCTGTAAATAATCTAAGCGTTGTAAATCCGATTCGCTAGCCTCTTCGATTTCCAAGCGACTAGTGAGCTCTTTTAATTGTTTTTCCAATGCATGAACATCAGCCCAAGCCTTTTCTATTTCCGTAGCAAGGCTATCATCTCCAAGATTTACATCTTGTTGTAAATAGCCAATACTAGCAACAGGCGACTTGACTACATTACCTTCATCGAGTTCTTCATACCCTAATATGCACTTTAACAAGGTGGATTTTCCAGCCCCATTGGGGCCTACCAAGGCAAGTCGATCCCCTTCTTTTATCTCAAAAGACACATTGGAAAATACTTGGCGCACCCCAAATGATTTCCCAAGGCCTATCATTCGAATGCGTTCCATTCACAACCTCCTAATCATTTACTCTTCATTATACCACAGTTGCCCTCACTAACATTAACATTTCTATAGAATCTTTTGTTTTTCGACTATGACGGAATAATTTTCCTAACAAAGGGATGTCTCCCAAAATAGGTATCTTTTGTATTTGATGTTGATCTCGATTATCCATAAGTCCACCAATAACAAGCACTTCTCCTGGTTGTAATCGTACTCTTGTATGTGCTTGACGTGTGCTTATTTTGTAGGCTTTCATTTCAGATACCATAATAGGTGTACTCACTTCTGCATGTATTTTAGCATCTACACCACCATCAGCGGTAATGATAGGAGTGTAATTCAACTTAATGCCCACCTCTTCATAACGAGTAGAGCGCTTTCGTTCTCCATTCACTTCTGACTCTTCTATAACAGGTATTCTTTCACCTATCAATATATGCGCAGTCTCACCATTGAGAGCCATGATAGATGGCTTTGCAATTAGAACGGCTTTACCTGAGCTTTCCATAAGACTTAGCTCTGGTTTTACAAAAAACTTATAGGCCTCTCCAGTCGGTGTTTTGCCAAAGGTAACGGCACCATAGGAATGTGTTTTATCTTCTCCATGACCGGTCAAGCTAAGCCAAGACCATCTAAAACCTTGTTCCTTAGCATAAGATTGTTCCATAGCAATGATGGTAGCTTCCAATTGCACTTGTTTTGGTTCCTTGTCGATAGCACGTACTAAGGTTTCTACACGTCGCTTTTCTCCGCTCGTCAAATGCATAATTACTTCATTTTGTTCTGAAAGCACTGCCATTTTATCGTTTTTTACCACTGTGCCTACCACATTTTTCAAAGACTCAGCCGGTAAATGTTCAGGTGATATAACATATAGTTCTCTTTTTTCAAGTGTTTCATCATCAGAATCAATAAGAAGTGTGTTATGCTCCTTCAATACGGAGAAATGATATAACTTACCTAGTTCATTAATAATCGCTTCTGGGGATTCTCCCGTTACAGTGGCCGTAACAGTCCCTTTTAACGATTCTACACCAATTACGGATATACCGTAACTACGACAAATTCCTAAAACGGTTTCCTTTAAGGATGCATTGCGTACAGAAATCGTTATGAGTTTGTTCTCAATATTTTTTTCATTTTTAGCTACTTCACCACTATTTACGATGTTTTCAGAACTGCTAGTAGTTATCCTATCAGTACTATTAGTAGCTATTCTATCAGTACTATTAGCAAATACCATGAAGGGTGCTACAAGCATTACGACTATCCATAAGCTTATTTGCAATATAACTGTCACTATAATCTTATCTATAAATGTTAGGCCTACAAAGCTTATTCGATTCTTAGCCACCGTGATGAACCTCCTTCAGTAATCTCTACGCCACTTGCAGTTATATTCGACACCGATACTTCTTGCCAAACACTTCCTATACTAACCATTTGTTCCTCTGTACCTTTTCGTAAAATAGCAATATTCTGCGGTCCCTCAATAATACCTATAAGCTCTATGGGATGTTGTTTAGCGGGATGACTTACAGTAGTTTGTATACTAGATTTAACTCGCCCAACACTAGTATCTTGCCCCTTTATTTCAATATAATTATCTCTATGTTTTTTATTATTTCTTATTTGTTCATATTTTCCATTTCTACGACTTTTATCTACCGCGTTTCCAAGAGTACTCATTACATCATCTGACTCATGTAGATTATTATTTATATCAACGAAATCATCATTACTATCTTTAGCTATCTTATTTTGATTAAGTAATGTATCTATAGGAATATCTTTAAAAACCTCTCGCCAAGAATATGCTCGCTCAACGCCGGTAACATCATATAATAACTGTCCATGAATATCACCTTTTGCTTCTCTTAATTTTACATTTTCTATATCACTTTCATCATTAATATGGTTTTTATCTTTTCCGTCTCTATTACCATGAGTTGTTTCTCTTGATAATTTTTCCGAGTTTCGTTCAATTTGATTACCATCTCTACTATTAGATTGATCTAAACTAATATGAACATTTTTCTCCTCATGAGGATACAAAATACCAATACCTAATAGAACAATCGTAATAATAAAGAAAATACCAAGCGCAAACTTATAGTGACGCATAATAAAATACTGTTTATCAATCCACATTTTCATACGGTCTATATAGTCTTGTAAGTTCATAATCCACCTCCTGCTGACATATTCTAGGAAGCCCTTTTAAAATCCTACAAAAAAATGACTCTACCAGTCACCACCGTGACTAATAGAGTCATTCATTATATTGACAAATCAAAATAATTTGTTCTTTATTTACTATTAAACCCATCAGGATGAGATGTATGCCACTGCCATGCATCTTTGATAACATCTGCTACATTACTAAATTTAGGATCCCAACCAAGTAAGTTTTTAATTTTTTCAGAAGAAGCAATTAATGTTCCTGGATCACCAGCACGACGTTCACCATATTGAACAGGAATATCGATACCTGTAACCGCTTTTGCAGTCTCAATGATTTCTTTGACAGAAAATCCATTGCCACTACCAAGATTAAATACTTGAGATTCTCCGCCTTTACGCAAGTAGTCCATAGCCAATACGTGAGCAGCTGCTAAATCATTGACATGAATATAGTCTCGTACACATGTGCCGTCAGCCGTATCATAATTAGTACCAAAAACTGTAATATGTTCTCTTTTACCGCGAGCCGCATCTAACACAAGTGGAATCAAATGAGTTTCCGGATGATGATCTTCCCCAATCATACCAGATGGATCTGCACCGGCCGCATTGAAATAACGCAACGCAATATATGTAGAACCATAGATAGAACTATAATCAGATAACATTTCTTCAATCATCAATTTAGTACGACCATATACATTTGTTGGTTGTAATTGAGTATCTTCTCGAATAGGCACTACCTTTGGCTCACCATACACAGCAGCGGTACTAGAGAATACAAAATGCTTTATACCCGCGGTACGAGCAGACTCAATAAGATGATAGGAACCAACTACATTATTTTCATAATAAATAGCTGGATTTTGCATGGATTCACCAACTTGTGAATGGGCGGCAAAATGCATGACACCCAAAATATTATGGTCTTTCATAATATGTACTAGTTTAGGATCAGCAATATCCATATTGTAAAACTTTACCCCTTCAGGAATGGATTCTACATGCCCCCGAGATAGGTTATCTACAATGATTGGCGTATATCCTGCTTGTTGTAAAGCTCGTACTGTATGACTTCCAATATAACCAGCACCACCTGTTACTAAAATATTCATAGTCCTCCCCCTTATGAATTATGTACATCCTTTGCTTGAGCCAATTTAGGCCCGATGAGACGTTTATAAACCTCAACACCTGGTTGGTCAAAGGCATCAACACCAGCAAAAATAGACTCGAAATAAACCGCCCAACAATGCATAAACATAATTTCCCCTAAATGGAATGCATTTAATGTTGGCACTGTTATAGTCATATTAAAGCGATTGTCGCTAGACAAGGCTTCTCTATTAGCATCTAAAGCAATATTTAAAATATCACAAATACCTACATCAGATAAAGAGCGTAGACGTTCATATTGACTATAAGAATCTGGAACAATGAGATTATGTTTCCAGTCTTTCACCTTAATAAATTGAACGACTTTATTGAGGCGTCCCTCTTGATGTTCTTGTACTTGAGCATGCATATCCATAGTACCTACTGCAGCTACTGGTGTACGGCCATATGGCAAACAAGTATTACTCATCTTGCCAAGCGATTCGGATAAGAGCTGCACATACCAATCAGATAATGAGTGAAGCGCTTCACTATAAGGCATAAATACTTCAATAATACGACCATACCGTTCAGATGCAATATATTTTAATAAGGCACTTAATAAAGCAGGATTTTTGAAAATATCCTCTTCCTGACATGCCGCATCCATAGATGCAGCGCCGGCTAAGAAGCCTTCAATATCAAAGCCTACAAGAGCAGCCGTTACAAAGCCTACCTCTGTAAATACAGAGAAGCGACCACCTACTCCATAAGGAATGCTATAGGTCTTCCAATTATTTTCTATCGCCATAGAGCGTAAAATTGTAGGATGCTCATCATTAGATACATCTGTAACAGCTACCACTTCGTAGTTAATGTTACGTTCTTGTAAGGCCTTCTCCAAAATCATAAAGTTAGCCATAGGCTCAATGGTAGAACCTGACTTAGATGTAATAACGAGCATCACCTTATAGTCAGGTCCTTTTTTCTGAGCTTGACATTCTAACGTACGAATAAGCCCTACTAAATAATCACCATCCACGTTAAAGCCTGCAAAATACATCCGAGGATAGCCGTCGCGTTCCTCTGCACTATAGTTATTCCAAAATGCTCCACATTGCACATCAAAAATAACTTTGCTCCCCAAATAGGAGCCACCAATACCTACAGATACAACTGTATCAATGTTGTGGCGTGCATAGTCACGCAATTCGTAAAGACGTTTTAACATATCTGGTGTATTGATACCATCTTCCGAAATATAGGGAAGTTGATAAAATAATACGGGTTCAGGCAAACCGTCTTTAGAAACATGACCTTCTTCATAACCTGTAGAACGTAAAATATTGGTATGGCGCCACACATTTTGAATAGCTCGTTCAAAATTATTAACGTCTCGTTCTTGTATGCAACTTTCATTATATATGTTAGCGTAATCTAACTCGAATCCTGATTGTAATCGCAACATCAAATATCTCCTTCACTGACATTGTATGTACAATATTATTCCTTTATATCATAAAAGAATGAATAAAGTATTAGTTTATACAATCAATTTACCCACAAGCCATAACCAAAGCCAACTGCATACACAGACCAAAGTAGTGCAATAGGAATAGCTAGTTTAAACTTGAACTTTTGCGTCTTGTGACGCCATAGGACCATGCCCAATAAAGCGCCTACACCACCAAAGGCAAAAGCTAAAAATAGCAGTGTAAACTCTGAAATCCGTCCATATCCATTCATGGCACATAATTTATCGTATCCGTACATACTGAATACGATAAGATTCCAGACACCTACAGTTATCCAAAAATGTGTATCACTCATATCCCCAAACCTTATTATCCCTTACTTATGATTAGCTTTAAAGTATTCTAATGTCTTTTGTAAGCCTTCCTCTAATGTTGTAGTAGCAGTAAAGCCAAAATCACGTTCAGCTTTCAAATTACTTAAGCGCGAATGTTTAATATCCCCTATACGCTCATCTTCATAGTGGACCATAAAATCTACGCCACTAATAGCCCGGAATCGCGTAATCAACTCATTCACAGATGTTCCCTTATTGGTAGATACATTATATATGCCTGAGCATTGACTATTCCCCATAGCCTTAATATTTGCATCTACCACATCATCTACATAAATGAAATCTCTAGTTTGTTCACCATCACCATATACAGTTAATGGTTGTCCTTCAACGATTAAACGGTTGAAAATACTGATAACGCCACCTTCACCGCCATCACCTTGACGTGGTCCATATACATTAGCATATCTAAAGCATACTGTATTTAATCCAAAAGCTTCATGATAAATACGCAAATAACCTTCTGCAGTAAGCTTTGTCAAGCCGTAAAAAGACGAAGGCATACCACTCAAGTCTTCAGTCAATGGCAATACTGCCAAGTCACCATATACAGCAGCTGATGAAGGCATTAAAAATTGTTCAACTTTCACTTTACGACAAGCATCGAGAACATTAATAAGTCCTATTAGATTTACATCACAGTCATAAATTGGGTTCTCCATGGAGGATTGAACCATTGTTTGCGCCGCTTCATGAAATACGATAGACGGCTTAAACTCTTCAAATACAGATAGTAATTTTGGATCTCGTACATCCATCTCAATAAATCGAGCATCTTCATGTACAAAGGAGCGCATACCTGTAGATAAATCATCTATAACGAGTACATCGTGCCCTAATTCAATTAATCTATCAACTAAATGGGACCCAATAAATCCGGCCCCACCAGTAACACATATATTCATAGCGCCCTCCCTTCTAACATCTTTAAATACCTGCACCTTGTTTTGCTAGTGCATCAGCCATTTCATTATATGTATCGCCTGTATGAGCAGCCACCTTGTGAAAGTATACTCGCACACGATTTTTTATAGAATCATAAAATGCTGAGTACTCTTGGGTTAGCTCATTATTACGTTTCCAGCCCTTAGTAGCCCACATTTCTATGCCCATATAATCATAGTAAAGTGAGCATTCAGAGATCCTATTATCAACAGCATATTTCATAACATGCATAGCAGCCAACAGCTCACCAGCGACATTCCAAAACAATGTATATCGTTCATCAATAGAGGAAAAAGAAAAAGTCTCCCTATTGCCATTCAAAAAGATAACCCCACCTGCACCAACAGTATTAGTCTCTTTATTATAACTACCATCGATATACGCAACCATATAGTTTGGAATAGTAAAATCTGGTTTCACAACACTTGCTGATACTTTACTTTGAATACTAGAACTAGAACCTATAGGCCTAGAATTTATAGATTTAAACTTCACTTCTTGTGGCAATTTAAGTTCACTCTTTTTAGCGCTCATAAAATCACTTAAAGACAAACCTGAATTCTCTACAAAAGCACGTGCTTCTACTTCTGTGGAAAATGATTTGTAGATAGCACCACCATAGCCCTTTACTTGTTTCTCACAGTCAGACCATGTAGTATAAACTCCTGGTACACGGCCCTGACGAACAGCATAAAACTTTTTTGCCATACGTCCCCCTTAATGGTCCATTGTCAGTTCAACAAATTCAGCATTTACAACAGATGCCAAATTCTTTGGATTTACCTTCATTTGCATACCGCGTAAACCTGCACTTACATATACAAACTTTTGGGGTTCCATAGTCGCATCAAAATAGGTAGGAAAAGCTTTTTTCATACCTACTGGAGAACAGCCTCCACGTAAATAACCTGTAATACCCAACAAATCCTTAACATGAACAAGCTCTACAGACTTATTATGACTTACACGAGCCGCTTGTTTCATATCTAATTCAGCGGCCACAGGAATGCAAAATACTACATAACCTGTTTTATCACCTTTACCAACAAGAGTTTTGAATACTTCCTTCTCATCAAGCCCCAATGCTTCCACTACATGAAGACCTGTAGCATGATCCTCAGACCACTCATATTCGCTAATACTATAAGGTACCTTATGGGTATCTAAAATACGTAATGCATTTGTTTTTTTATGTTTTTCTTTACTCACTA
>CAMUQE010000069.1 GCA_947096075.1 Veillonella parvula
TAGAACAAGTTATATGCCATTTTAAAAACTTATATAATTTTACGATAATAAAACACCTCTAATAATTAATGATGAGTCCAGAAGACCCAAAATTAACTATCAAAGGTGTTATTTTTACTATTATTTTGTTTTTAATCCACAAGCTTTAAAGAAGTTCTTATAAGCTTCAGCCTTTTTCGCTAGGCTCAATGGATAAGCCCGCGATGTAGATGGCAATCGTGTTAACGTTAACTCACGACCGTTAAACACATAGGGTATAGTTTCACCAGTTTTAGGTAACTTTACCTTCTCCGGTAAAAGGCTTAGCAATACTTCTGTAGCCTTACCACCAGTAGTGCCGATATGTTTACATTCTGGAACTTGTTTTAATACCTCAGCGAGAGGTACAGGCTCAACTACTTTCAAAAAGGCATCGGATGCATTCCCCTTTTCTCGGATTGCTTTTAAAACCGTAGGACATGAGGCGATGCCAATTTCAGATAAAAAAGATTTTATCTTGTCCGCATCAAAAGCCTTTTCCTCTCCTTTTCTAAAGTAATCCTTATCGTCAAAGAATACGATACCATACACACGCCACATATCATTTAGAAAGTTAGGATAGTGAAAATCCATAGATCGTTTTTCAGAAGCTGGCGGGAATGTTCCCATCGTCATTACCGTCGCATTCTTTGGTAAGAATGGCGGAAATGGCCGTGTTTCAATTATGTCTGCCACTGATCATCAACTCCTTTCACAATCTATTATGAACTGAATGTTCAATATAACAAATGAGCTATGTCACATATAGCAAATACCATAACCAAACCATATTAATGACTAGTTTACGCTAATTACAAAGGTATTCTAAAGGCCAAAGCAATGTAACTATAACCTATTATTGACCAATTGGTCGAGATACCAATGTATTGATATGGTCAAAACCAACTGGTGTTGGGGATACGAGGTACAAACATACTACAGCCGCCACGGCAAAACCAATGGCCAAGTATGAGAAGCTACCATTACAAGGAAATTCATACAAGCCAAACATACGAATACCGATAGCTGCACCAATGGCCGTAATCAAAGACGGTATAGAGAAAATGTTATAAAAGCCAAATACTACCATAAGACCTGCATAGCCACCTACTACAGTAACCATAGGCAACATGCGATCCATTGGATTTGGAATAGATCGCATAAGTGCCGCTGGGTAATATGAAGCCTCTACACCAAACATGCCTAAGAATATATTAAAACCAGCCCAAATGATGTCCCATGCACTTCTAAAAACATCTCTATGCTTACCGGCATACCATGCAAAATCTGTAATGATTAAAATGGCTAGGCCTGCACAGACAAAGTAAAATTCACTAGGAATTTTAGGCCCTACATAAGCACCTACAGCTGTTACAATAGCACTCAAAACAGATGTTATTATTACACGCTGTAAACGAGGCCGTTTATTTTCAGGAATGCGTTTATACACCGTAGCCAATAATTCTAAAACGAAGCAAGCCATAAAAATAGCAATGCCTGCAGCAGGAACAAAGAAAGCGCTTACCAAACTCAAAATGAAGGGAATGCACAGGCGCCATTTAGGGAATAAGACAAGATCTTTATAATCTAAACGAATATCTTGTGTTTCCATAGTGAAGTTGTTGTACACCACAAAGAGTAACATAAAAGCGATTACGTCAACGGCAGTTGCACCCCAAATCAATAAAGTTGGTACTACAACCATAGATAAGGCTACCCCAGAAAGGCGAGATAAGCCAGCAGCCACCAAGCCCAATAATAAAAACGGTGTTAAAGCAGATATAATTTCGAGCATAATATTCCTCCCATCATTGTATAAATTTAAGTATATAGTATCTACTACACTACATCAAGGAGAGATATATTTTTTCATAGCTAGCCGCTTTCGCACGGCGGAGGTAGAGCAGCCCATCACCTGTGCAATCTTTGCAACTCCACACCCTTGAGCACGGAGTTTTTTTATCTTATTCTCATCTAGATCAAGAGAATTCGCTCTGATTTCTACACCTTGTTCTCGCAAATAAATTGCCACTGTAGAACCACGAATCCCATAAGCTAGACCAATGTCATCTGTACTCATGCGATGATAAGTATATAAATATGCCATCTCCTCTACTCGTAAAGGCTTTCGAGCTTTAGGTGTCAAACAAATTCCCATATGCCGCAATACATGGTGAACTTTCCATCGCGATATACCATACATGTGTGCAATGGTATCTGTACTATTTCCACTTTTATAAGCCCTACATATACGCACCACATCTATGGAAACATTTTTATTAGATCGCTGACAGGCCAATCCATATTCTTTCAATCGGTTCGCCATCGTCGTAATAGACACATCATAACGTTTTGCTAGTGAATGGAGCGACCACTTACCGGTCTCATATAAAGCTTGTACGTGAACCATATTGATTTCTTTCTTCAGAGGCCTCCGCTTGATATCATACGCTTTCATACGGCGCATTATAGTATCAACACTGCATTGAAAATAGTCTGCCACATCGCGAACACTCCACCGCTTCTCTATATATAATTGTTTCAATAACTCTTTTGGTATAACACGCACATTACGATACATAATTTTACCTTTCCTTATGAACGAACTCCTTTCCCTATTATTGTGAAAGTTTCATCAAGAAAAAACAACAGAAAAGAGGTTCCTAATAGTCACATAGGTGACCAATAGGAACCTCTTTCAATATGTAATTATATGCACCACATTAGGATATGTGTCAGTATGGTTGCTATACCACATCAATGTACAATCCGCTATTATTATTGATTTTCCAATAAAACCATAATCAATTTATACGTTTATAAATAGATTACTTCATTAGCGGTATCTACGTTCAAGAGCCTTAGGTTTACTTAAAATAATAGACCATTTCATACCCTCTTTTAGAGCATGATTGGTTTTTCTAACACGAGTCGGAGTTACAGCCGAAGCAGTTGTAACACTTACATTATCGAGAAGAACATGGCCCTCTTTAGCGGCCTTATCTCGTTTAAACTCAGCTAGTCTTTCACTTAAAGTCAAACCCGTAACCGCTTCTCTATCTAAGCGAGTCTTATTTATAGTATAACTTGGAGTGCTACTGGAACTTTTCGTTGATAAGGCTTCAATATCTCGTTGAGCTGCTGCAGCCTCTTCATTGAAATGTATGTCCTCCATAGTTTGCGATGGAGCTTCTGATTGATGATTTAAAATCGGTTTATCTTCATAAGGGGCCCGATAAGAGTCATCAGCCTTAAATAAATCATCCACAGATGGTTCATCTACCTTGCGTTCTATAGATATACCATATTCGCGTTCCATGTCTTCCCAAGTTCCCACTGTTCCTGAGCTGACCTGCTCATCAGACTCTTCTGTTTTCTTGCCTTTCAAAACAGAAAAAACAATATACGCGATGATACCTAACACAAATATAGGATTATGCTCAAAGATGGATAGCACTGAAGACAAAATAGAGTCCATAGCTACTCCTATTCACTATCTGCTAAGTTTTCACGCATTTTAGTGTCTGCAATAATATTATTCATATTGTAGTAATCCATAACGCCAAGATTGCCGTTTCTGAAAGCTTCTGCCAATGCTTTAGGGACTTCAGCTTGTGCTTCCACAACCTTAGCTTGCATGTCTTGTGTTTTAGCACGCATTTCTTGTTCTGTAGCAACAGCCATTGCACGACGTTCTTCCGCACGAGCTTGAGCGATTTTCTTATCCGCTTCCGCTTGGTCAGTTTGCAATTGAGCGCCAATGTTACGTCCCACGTCTACGTCAGCGATATCGATGGACAAGATTTCGAATGCAGTACCCGCATCAAGACCTTTACCCAATACAGTACGAGAAATATGATCTGGGTTTTCCAATACATCTGTATGTTCTTCAGAGGAACCTACAGTCGTTACGATACCTTCACCTACGCGGGCAATAATTGTGGCTTCACCAGCACCACCAACGAGACGATCGATATTAGCACGTACAGTAACACGAGCACGAACTTTCAACTCGATACCATTTTTTGCTACCGCAGAGATAATTGGAGTTTCAATCACTTTAGGATTAACGGACATTTGAACCGCTTCCAATACATCACGGCCTGCGAGGTCGATAGCTGCGGAACGTTCAAACGTCAATGGAATAGATGCACGTTCAGCGGCAATCAAAGCATCTACAACGCGGTCAACGTCACCACCAGCGAGGTAATGTGCTTCCAACTGATTTACATTCACATCAAGACCCGCTTTATTAGCTTTAATCAAAGGCATTACTATTTGAGACGGATTTACACGACGTAAGCGCATACCTACAAGTGTAAAGATACCAACGTTAACGCCCGCTGCTAGAGCAGATACCCAAAGCCCTAATGGCACAACATATAAGAATACCATAATACCAATCAGCAAAATGGGAATCAAAATTAAAATACCTACATCCATAATAACCTCCATTATTTACAACGATGTTGTGAAAGCTTAATCACGCTTTCTAACAATATTGCGGCCACCTACAACGCGAAGTACCACAATAGGTGAACCGGCATCGATGAAGTCACCTTCGGTTACAACATCTACCAAATTACCATTAATTTTAGCAATACCTGCAGGGCGCAGTGTTGTATGAGCTACGCCTTCCTTACCAGCCAAATCTTCTAATACATCATTAGATACATAACCAGCATTTGTCGTAGATCGTTGCCCTAAGGTAAACAATTTGCCTATCCAAGTCTTTTCAAAGTGATTAAAGAACACGATGATAATGACAATTAACAAGGCTGTTAATCCTAGCACGGCATACAATGCTACTGTGCCTTCCCCAAGAGCTACATAAACGCCCCACAGGAATGCGCAATAACCGATAAGACCTAAAATACCGCCTGGTACTACGAGTTCTACAGCCATCAAGGCAACGCCGATAGCCATCCATATTAAAAACTCCATAGGCCCTCCTCTCTATAATTAATTTTATACAACTTATATGTTCATTATACAATATTGAGGATAAATTATAAAGACACTAAATAAAAACGACTACTTACTCAGGTACAACCTAATTCAGTAGTCGTTTATTTGTGTACAAATCAACTTACTTTATAATCTCAAGATTCTACTCCAAGATGTTAAAGATCTATGATATTATACTTCTGTTTTTTTCAATTGATCGTTGCCAACGCCTGTTTTTTGAAGGATTAACAAGCTAATGCTCATGGCCATGCCTACTACAGTGGCAAGGCCCATCCCTTTTAATACAACAGGACCAACCGCGAGTTCTGCACCACTAAGACCTACCACAAGGATAACGGATGTAAGAATCATATTAACAGGATTTGTGTAGTCTACTTTGCGTTCTACTAACATACGCAAACCAGATGCTGCGATGATACCGAACAATAAAATAGATACACCACCCATAACAGGTACCGGAATAGCATGAATAAGAGCTGCTACCTTACCTACAAAGGATACAATCATCGCTAAAACTGCGGCACCACCGATTACCCATACGCTGAAGCAACGAGTAATAGCAAGTACGCCGATGTTTTCACCATATGTCGTATTTGGTGTAGCACCGAAGAAACCAGAAAGAATATTTGCAAGGCCATCACCAAGCAATGATCTTTGTAGACCAGGTTCTTTCATCAAATCTCTGGCAACGATGTTACTAGTTACAACCAAGTGACCAACGTGCTCAGCAAATACTACAAAGAGTGCCGGCATAATCATGATGATTGCATTGATATCAAATACAGGCATACCGTAGAACTGTGGCAAGGAGAACCAAGGAGCAGCTTCTACACTAGAGAAGTCAACAACCCCCATCACAGCGGACAATACATAACCGGAAACAACACCGATAAGAACTGGAATAACCGCTAAGAAGCCACGGAACACAACTGTGCCAAGCAAGGTAACAACTAAGGAAAACATAGAGATAATAATAGCTTGGCTATGCCTCATGCCTAAGTCTTGATTGCCGATAAGGCCAGACATACTCATCGCTACTGGCGCTAATTCCAATCCGATAATAGCTACGATAGCCCCCATAGCTGCGGGTGGGAATAGCTTATCAATCCAACGCGTACCAATATAACGGACGAGAACTGATAAAATTACAAAAGATAGACCAAATATAACGAAGGCGCCCTTTGCTGCTTCATAACCAAGGCCTGCAGATAATACACCTGCTACAGGCGCGATAAAGGCGAAGCTGGAACCAAGATATGCAGGAATCTTACCTTTACACACGAACAAATATAGTAATGTACCGATACCATTCATAAACAATGCCGTTGCAGGATCTACTTTCAATAAATATGGCACCAATACAGTAGAACCAAACATAGCAAATAAATGTTGAAAGCTAAGTGGCAACATTTGGCCCCATGACGGGCGTTCTTGAATATCAATATAATCTTTCATCTTTTTTCCTCACACAATATAACGATGCTAAGCTCATATGATACACCTCTTCGATATACCATATAAATTCACACAAATAGAATCAGCTTAAGATATATACGTTAAACATCAACGTTCAGTTCTAGTTGTTCTACGGGTTGGCCTTTTAGTCGCTCGTGGTTTGAACGGGCCAGGCATATTTGGCTTATTAGTGCGCTTTGGAGCGGCAGGTTTGAAACGACTTTGTGTTTCTTCACGCAAAGATGGCAAATCCTCAACTGTACCAACTTGCTTTACGCCCTCTACATTGCGACGACCTATGCTCGCTAATAAACCGATAGCCATAAAATTCATCAACAATGAAGAACCACCATAACTAACAAATGGCAATGGCACACCCGTTACAGGCATAATACCGCAAACCATGGCGATATTAAACAAGGCTTGACCACTAATGAGTAAGGTAATACCCATTGCTAACCATTTGCCAAATTCATCACGAGCCTTATTAGAAATGCGGAATCCAAAATAGGTAAAAGCAGCAACCAAAGCGACAACAAACACCGCGCCAAGGAAGCCCATTTCTTGAGCCCATACAGCAAAGGCAAAGTCCGTATGTGCTTCTGGCAAGTAAAAATACTTAGACGTGCCTTGCATGAAACCCTCTCCAAGAATACCACCAGAGCCTACCGCTAATAAACCTTGAACTGTTTGGTAGCCCATATCTTGCGCATGGGGCCAAGGATCAAACCAAGACTGAATACGTTCCCAACGATACGGCGACATACGGGCCGCAATAAAACCTAGAAAACCAGCTACTGCAAAAGCTCCGCCAAAAAATTTTCCATCAAAGCCTGCTAAATAAATCAGCACAAAGGAAAAGCCAAAGATTAGTACAGTAGTACCCATATCTGGTTGCAAGATCGTTAAAATTGCGAATATAATTGGCCAGATTAGCATTGGCAGCATATAGCCTACACGCTCACTAAAATATCCTTGTAAATTAATAAGTGGATTAGTATGCCTTGGTTTTCCCCATTTTCGCATAGTACTCAATTTAGCCGACGTCCATATTAAGGCTGCTAATTTCGCAAATTCTGAAGGCTGTATCGATACGGGGCCAATAACAATCCAACGACGTGCACCATTAATAACAGCACCAACCGCGAGAACCAAGATCATACCAATTAGTGTGGCAATCATAATTCTTTGCAACATGTGAGGTTTCTGTAACTGACGATAATCATATCGATACAAAATAACGCCTACCGCCATAGACAAAAGCAAAAACGTCATGTGCTTTAAAAAGTAGCCTAATAATCCCGTATTTTCATAGATAGAACTTATATAAGTAGCACTAAAGATATTTACACTGCCTATAATTGTAATGAGAAGAATAGGTAAGAGCATACCTTGTAAGTCATTTTTAAAGAGTGAGCCCCACCGACTATCCCCCTTATTCGGTGTTTCCATGTTAAGCCTCCTTTTGTACTTTTGGCTTAATTGCTTCTAAGCGGAAAATAGGTTGACCTTTTTCACTAAATTTTTCTTCATATTCAGTTTTTACATTTGGAAGATCTGTACTATGTAAATCATAAGTTACATTTTTAAGCTCCCAACCGCATTCTTTGAACTCTTCGAGTGAAAACATAAACAAACCTTCATTGTCCGTCTTGAAGTGGACTTCACCACCATCTTTCAAAAGACGAGCATAGCGGTCAAGGAATGTGTGATATGTAAGGCGGCGTTTTGCATGTTTTGCCTTAGGCCAAGGATCACAGAAATTAATATAGAAACGATCAACTTCACCGGGTGCCACTATCTCTTCGATACCCGCGATATCAAATAGAGAGACCTTTGCATTGTTCCGCTCCCCTTCAAAGATTTTTTGTGCTGCGTAATAAATAACGCCCATCTGTACTTCAAAACCTATGAAGTTAGCATCTGGATACGCTTCAGACATGCCCGCAATAAAGCGACCTTTCCCTGTCCCTAATTCCATGTATAATGGGTGTTCAGGATGCTCAAATAATTCACGCCATTTGCCTTTGTGCTCTTCTTGGCCAGACAAAATGATGTGAGAGTCATATTCGTGAATTGCTTCATCAATCCACGGCTTTCTACGAAGGCGCATACTTTCTCCTTACATCTATTTTTAATGATATGTTTACATTTGTTTATATTTATTATTACAGGTCATATACCTATCTTATTAATTATAGAAAAGGGGACCTTAAACGTCAATTACATTCTATGGATTTAATCCTAATCACTGGAACTGTGAAAGTAGAAGCCATAAGAAAAGACCTACTTCAGAAAGAAGTAGGTCTACATTTTATTGGAAAATCATAGTTTCTAGATTTTCAATTTGATATTGACTTAAGCCAAGTTCAGATAAACTCTTTTCAGCTGCAGTAAATAGATTATTTTTACCAACTCGAGTGCCTAGTGCAGCTGCAGCAACCAATTCACGATCCAATTTACCTAGGCGTGAGCGATTACGGTTTTGAGGTTTTGGTTTTTTCATACGGAACGTATTATATTGAACCCCCTCTTTTACTTCCTCAGCTTTCGGCTTAGTTAGAGGCGCCCCATTAGTGCCATTCCCCAATAAAGCACTAAGTCCAGTTTGCTTTGTAACTAATTTTTCATACTCATCGCCAAACTCAGGACGCTCATCACGTAATTGAGCAAATGTAGCTAGCGCCGCATTCATTTGCTTCAAACCCGCAGCAGAATAAAGTTGACGAATCGCAATACTCACCTCTTGCGGTGTCAACGTACCTCGCTCGATAGCAGAAGCAATTGTGCTCTTTAATGCCTCTTGATCACCAGACGCTGTGTAACGGCCGATTTCAACCAAATCTTTTTGACGTGCATTAAGTTCTTTTGGCGTATATATATTTATCTCAGATATAGATGGTGCCTGTTTTGAAGGTTGTTCTCCCGCCCCATTAGCCTCAAACATATAGCCACCGGCAACGATGGCCACGGCTAATGTTAAGGTTAATACTCTTTTCAACGTCTTACAATCTCCCTTATCATTAATACTAATTGTATAATACTGCAATAGTAGCGTATATTATCAATGGATTTATTCTACTGTTCTACTGTAATATA
>CAMUQE010000070.1 GCA_947096075.1 Veillonella parvula
TAAACAAATTTTCATTTTATAGATTTATCTGAATATACATTTTTCTGTATATATAACAATTGCGCTCTATTATTTATTATATATTTCTCGATATGCTCACACTTTAATAACTATATAGCATACTTCGATATACCGCACTACTGTAGCAACCTAAAGGATTAGATATAGAGTATCCACGTTTAATTCTACATCTATTCAACACAAAAGACCCCTCTACGAGGGGTCATATCTGTATAATTCTATAAATCGATTGCATAGCAAAAAATATTAAAATGTATAATATTATATCAATGCTACCAAATACAAATTTCCTATTATATCAAATTAGTATAGCTTAGAATACATTTACTAAGTCGATAGTTTGGCTACGGTTAGGGCCAACGGATACGATACCCAAAGGTACACCTGTTACTTCAGCAATGCGTTCTACATATTTACGAGCATTTTCAGGCAATTTGTCGTATTCACGAATACCAGAAATATCAGTTTCCCAACCTGGCAATGTTTCGTACACTGCTTCGCATGCTTCAAGATCTTTCAAGTTAGCTGGGAAGCCTTCTACGTCTTTACCATTTAATTTGTAACCTACACAGATTTTCAATTCTTTGAAAGTATCAAGAATATCCAAGCGAGTAATAGCCAAATAATCAAGGCTGTTAAGACCTGCTGCGTATTTTACAACCATGAGGTCTAACCAACCACAACGACGAGGACGACCCGTTACAGTGCCGAACTCATGACCAAGTTCACGAAGGTTATCGCCAGTTTCGTTAAGAAGCTCTGTAGGGAACGGGCCCGCACCAACGCGTGTAGCATACGCTTTTACAACGCCAAAGATATTTTTCAAGTAGTTAGGACCCACACCAGCGCCTGTGGAAGCGCCACCTGCAATTGGATGAGAGGATGTTACAAATGGATATGTACCATGATCAAGGTCGAGCATAGTAGCTTGAGCACCTTCGAACAATACCTTTTTATCCTCTTTTACAGCTTTGAGAACAGCCGCATTAGTATCTGTTACATAAGGCTTCAACGCTTCAGCGTATTTGGTGTAATCTGCTAAGATTTCATCGTAGTTAACAGGTTCAGCATCGTATACCTTCGTAAGCATTTTATTTTTGAACTCTACATTGTACGCTAATTTTTGTTTAAATGCTTCCATATCATACAAATCGCAAATACGGATACCGATACGATTGATTTTATCAGCGTAACAAGGACCAATACCATTTTTAGTAGTACCGATTTTAGCATCCCCTTTAGATGCTTCTTCCGCAGTATCTAGAGCGATATGGTATGGCATGATTACATGTGCACGGTCGGATACTTGAAGGGACTTAGCTGATCTACCTTGTTTTTCAAGGCCTTCAATCTCTTGTAACAAAACTTTAGGGTCGATAACAACACCAGTACCCACGATATTTTGCTTGTTATCGTATAAGATACCGCTTGGTAACAGGCGAAGCGCAAACGCTTTGTCATCTACTACAACAGTATGACCCGCATTATTACCACCTTGACTGCGCACCACAACATCCGCACGTTCTGCGATCCAGTCAACGATTTTACCTTTACCCTCGTCACCCCATTGAGTGCCGATAACCATACTTGTTGCCATATCTATATCCTCCATGTAACAGTCGAAACAATTCATTTTTATTATACAACAATGTTCGGACTCTGTGAAAGTATTTATACAAATTCAATCTTTAGTTTCTTCCCAAAAGCACGGGCTATTTTCTGCAATGTTTTCAAAGATGGATTTCCATTTCCATTTTCAATCTTGCTAATATCGGATTGTGTAATACCGGTTAATTCAGATAATTGCATCTGAGTCATATGTGCTGCTAATCGCGCCTCAACTATATTCTGAATAATTTGATACTCATCATCTAACGCATCCCACTCTTTTTTAAACTTCGGATTTTTTAATTGTTTCTCTAAATATTGATTTAACGTTTCCATATTATGTATACCTCTCAATATAGTCATTTTTATATTTAACAGCTAATTCAATTGCACTTTTAGGCGTTTTCATAGACTTCTTTACAAAACCATTAGTTAATACAATTCGTCTACCTACAAAAAAGAAATATAATATCCGAGAAATATTCGATCCTTGCTTTGTTCGTAACTCATAAACACCATCTTCTAAATATTTAGACTGAGGTTCCCTCAAACGATTGCCATATAATTCAAGTATCTTTAGATCTCGTATTGTTTTAGCTCGCTGCTTATCTGAAAGTTCATTTAAGAATACTTTTGCTGGTTTATCTCCACTTAGAGTTTCATAAAAAACAACAGAAAACGTATCCATGTCATTCCTCCTACTTCTAGAAGAAATCTTTACTTAATTATATGTTAAAACATATATCAAGTAAAGATATTGAGATATAGAAAGTCAAAATCTTACTATAATCAATATAAATAACCGGTTTATTAAAGTAAACACATGGGAGGTGACCATTGGTCACCTCCCATGTATTGACATTTTAACGAGTCAAAATATTTTATTTTAGTTCTTTCATACAATTTAGCTACTTACCTACCATTACATCTTTAATATGATTTATTGCAGCGATATTATTTTGGTTCTTTAAGCCAGAAGCTCATCAGTAGCCCCATCAATCCTACAGGCACCAGGGTCATCAACGCTGTTTGTACATCGTAAATATCTGCTAAGTGCCCAATATAAGGTGCCACAAGGCCACCAAGAGTTATCCCTAACCCCAAAGTAACGCCCGACGCAAAGCCTGCGTTTTTAGCCAGGTATTTTTGACCTAAAACGGTAATGGGACCGTATTGTGAGAATACGCCAAAGGCCATCGGTATCATGGCACCGAAGAAGCCCCATATATTTGGTACAAAGATAAATACTAAAACAGATGGCAAAAAGATAAGATTCCCTAAGCGCACTGTTTTAAGAAAGCCGAGCTTGTCCGATAGCGCCCCGCCCATATAGGTAAGGACGGCGCCCATAGCAAAATACAGCGTAAGCGCTAAGCTCGATGTACTGGCTTCGCCGTTAATAACGGTAATATACAAGATGGGAATAAAGATAGATAATACGGAGAATAAAATTGATCGAGAGGCTATGACAAAAAATAGCTTGCCGAAGCTCACCCAATCATTCGTTCCAGTGGCACTCGATTTAACAGAGCGTTTACTTTCACCAGCATTACTCGTATCAGTTTGACCCGCAAAAGCGTACCAATATAGCAACACTCCCAGCAAGGCTATAGCCGTAAAAACCCATAAAAATTGCCCGCCAAAAACGTAAACACCGCCAGCGATGAGAGGACCCAAAGCAAAGCCCGCACTGCCGCCGACTGCGAAACGCCCCATAGCATTCCCGATTTCATGGGATTGCGTGCGATTCACAAGAAGAGCCGCCTCAGGATGGAATAATGCTGCCCCTACCCCCGCCAAAAGCGACAGAGCAAGAATCATTTCATAACTCGTAGCCATTGCCATGGCGCTAATGGACACGAGAGTCACCGTAAAGCCAACGGGAATAAACCAGGGCACGCGCCACCGATCCGCCACATAACCCAATATGGGCTGTGCGATGGAGGCCACCACGGTGTTACAGAAGATAATGGTCGCCGATTGATAGTAATTAAGGCCAAAGTTAGCGATAAAAAACGGAATGAGCGCCGCTAAGGAACCTTGGCCAAAATCATTGATGCAATGAAAAATAGGCGGTCCGTACTTTCGTATCATACGTTTCATATAACCCCCTAAAACAAATAGATAATTTCTAATGTAAGACGAGTATACAAAAGCCTGCTAGGAAACTAATTTATAATTATCTGTTAAAATAATATACTTCTATCTAAAATGGTATATTGCTTTTAAACAAAAAGGGTAGATATAGCCAACACCTAATGCATGTGCCATAGGCTTGTCGGTCTATACCTACCCCAGTCTTTCATATGTTATGTGGGAAGTCCCTACAATTATAGGCCAAAGCGAGCCATGATTGTATCAACATGTTTTAGCAATTTATGTGGATCGAAGCATGCATCGATTTCTTCAGCAGTCATGTACTTCTTGATGTTTTCATCAGATTTAAGACCTGTCGCAAAATCTTTGCCTTCAAGCCAGCGTTCCATAGCGTATTTTTGAACCCAACGGTATGCTTCATCGCGCACTGCACCTTTATCTACAAGATGAGTCAAAATTGTTTGGCTGAATACAAGGCCACCTGTAAGGTTGAGGTTTTTAAGCATTGTTTCAGGATATACCAACAATTTGTCGATGGTACGAATTGTTAAGTGAAGCATATAGTTCAACGCGATTGTCGCATCTGGCAAAATTACCCGTTCTACGGAGCTGTGAGAAATATCGCGTTCATGCCATAAAGCTTGATCTTCAAAAGCAGATTGTGCATAGCCACGAAGCAAGCGAGCCATGCCGCAGATTCTTTCACAAGTGATAGGATTGCGTTTATGAGGCATCGCGGAGGAACCCTTTTGTTTAGGGCTGAAATATTCTTCTGCTTCGCGTACCTCTGTACGTTGCAAGTGACGAATTTCTTTGCCAATTTTATCCAATGTGCCGCCTACAACAGCGATGGTAGACAATAATTCAGCATGACGATCACGTTGTACTACTTGTGTAGCGATTTTAACAGGTTCAAGGCCTAATTTTTCGCATACATATTGTTCTACGAATGGATCGATGTTGGAGTAAGTGCCAACAGCACCGGACAATTTACCAACGGCTACGCTTTTACGAGCATGTTCCATGCGTTCGATATCGCGTTCTACTTCAGCCATCCACAAAGCCAACTTCAAACCAAATGTAGTAGGTTCGCCGTGGATGCCGTGGGTACGACCAATCATAGGAGTGTATTTGAACTCAGCTGCGCGACGACGCAACACTTCGTGCAAACGCTTTAAGTCATCAATTAAGATATCACATGCTTGTTTCATCATATAACCAAGTGCCGTATCTTTCACGTCTGTAGAGGTAAGGCCAAGATGGATATATTTTGCCGCTTCAGGACCTACGTATTCGCCCACTGCGGTTACGAAGGAAATGATATCGTGGTTCGTTTCCTTTTCGATTTCATGAATGCGCTCAACGTCGAAATTGCCCTTTTCACGAATTGTTTTTGCCGCTTCTTTAGGGATAATGCCCAATTCAGCTTGCGCCTCGGATGCGAGGGTCTCCACCAATAACATTGTGTCGAACTCGTTGCGTTCGCTCCAAATATGGCCCATTTCTTCTCGTGTATAACGTGGTATCATGATGTCTCCTTTGCATGATAAAAGCTAGATTTATAGGATTATTGTACCATATGTGAAAGCTCCATTCAACGAAAGCGCCTAAATTTTCCGAATGATAATTATATTAATTTTACTTATCGTTCGTGTTTAATTGCCCAATCCTAGGAAAAAGGATACACATATTGAACTATAGACTCTAAAATAGGGAAAAAACAAATACAATAATACTATTAACAACATAGGTAAAAATAACTTGAACCATATTCTCTCTCTTTAATTTTTCATATGGTCATATAGTAATAAATTAATTTATAATATAGCATAGCTATACATTGTAATATTATGATATATAATAAACATAAGACTAAATATACTGCGAATAATTGCTCAATCTACACACGAGCTTTATACTAATAGTAACAAACATTTTTACTATGGGGGAGGCTTTCATGGCAACTTTAAATCGTAAAGAACGCCGCGCACAGCGCAACGAATCTAATACTATAGGTATTCTATTACGTCTATTCTTTGGGCTCAGCTTTATCGGCTTGGCGGTAGTCCTTTTGGGCGAGTTTGATTATAACTTCATCTTCCCCATCTTTACCGCAGATATTGTGGTGTCTTTAATTTATGTAATGATGAATAAATCCCACATTACTACATCGCTAGCGGTACATACTAACGTACGCGTTATTATTGCATTTCTCATCATGTTGATTACCATGTTCTTCTACGCTTTTGCATTGTGGCGAGCTGATCAATTCAGCCCCCCTATGCAAGTCACATTATTCATCGGCGGCGCCATCGTATATCTAGCAGTCTTCAACTCTACGAAAACGATGCTTACAAATCAAAATTAATACAATCATTTATTATAACCATAACAAAGAGGCATATCACATACTAATGTATGTAAGATATGCCTCTTTATTGTCCTAAAACAACAGGGACTGCTAAATATACAGGTTCCCCTCTTCGATTGATAATAGAACCACTGCTTTTAACGATGCGCATTGCTTCCTCTTTTACAGGTTGCGGCACATTTTCTGCGATGAGCGGTGTATGTTCTCCCACGATAACATGTCCATCAACATCAAAGTTAACGCGCACTACAACCCTACCTGTTACGATTGACACCTTCCCCTGTTCTTGTACAGTTCTTAAATATTCTTGGGGGTTGATATCCGACTTTTGTAAAAGTGCTTGTTGCCCTGGCGTTAAAAGCCCCCAAGCAAGATTAGATAGGAAGGATAAATCACTAGCTTCGGCAAAGCCATTTCCATTGGCATTAGGATCAGATGTTATATCCTTACCCATAGGAGCATTGTCAGGCTTAGAAAATTTACCATCTTTAGAATCATTTCCACCCGTAACTACAGCTTGTTCATTATTAGTTGTTTCCGATTCTATGGCCTTTGGAACGGCCCATTCGCGACGAGCATTAGATCTAGTCTTATTGGCATTTAAATTGTGAATGCTTTCATCACCTGTATTTTCCGTTACAAGGGGATCCGCCTTAGGCGCAGGCCCTTCCGGAGTCGGAGGTTCAACCGATGGCTTATCCTTAGATGTAGGCTCAATAGCGGTAGTTTCCGCATCACTTTCACTATCATCAGGCAGATGAAAGCTAACCTCTGCTGCATCATAAGCCACACCGGTTCCAACGATACCACGTAAGGAAAGCCCCATACCAGAGATAAGCATGATTGTAATGCCTAAAGACACAATAAAAGGTTTCAAATAATGTGATTCAAACATGGAATCACTTCCGTTCCGTAGCGACGCTAATGTATTTAGCGCCGTTCACCTTGAGCATATCCAAAAGTTCAATAACCTCGTTATAATACACATCTTTTGAGGCGCGGATAACAAAAGCTTGTTGAGGAGCTTGTGTAACGATAGATTGGACCTCTTGCGCCAAACGATCCGAAGAAATTTCCTGATTATCAATATATAGCGTGTGCGTTGTAGTCAAGGTAATGGTGATAGGTTCGATAGACTTCGCCGTAGACGTCGATGCAGATGGTAAATTTAGCGGAATTTGTTGCTCTGTATTCATATACAGCGTGCCTACCATGAAGAATACGAGTAAGAAAAATACGATATCAATCATGGGAATAATCATGATGGTAGGCTCTTTTTTAACCCCTAATGTGCGTCGTCTCATATATCATGTTCCTCATTGTACGCATCAAGGATATTACCGCACTCATGTTCTAATGTCGCCACAGAATCGTTGACCTTTGCCGCACAGTAACTGTGAAAGCCAAGAGCAATAATGGCTACGGTCAAGCCTGTAGCCGTTGCCACTAAGGCTTCCGAAACACCACCTGTAATGATGGTCGGAGCCCCAATATCGCCGCCTACCACAGCAAACGCACGAATCATGCCGAGGACCGTCCCCAACAAGCCCAACAACGGAGCCATTGTTACAACCATACTGAGCCAACTAAGGCCTCGTTTTAAACGTTCATCAGCGTACGACACTACATCTTGAAGGCGGTTTTCCAAGCCATTATAATTCTTTGCACTGCGGATAGCACGGGCAAATAAAGAACCAAGTTCCTCTGTATCACGTTCCAAAATACTTGCTAACATGATCCAAGATTGATTCTTTTCTAAGACCTTATTAAAACGGCGCAAGTCCTTTGTAAACTTCCGATATAGAAAGATACGTTCAATACCAATCATCAAAGTAAACAGTAAAAAAATCACCAGTGGATACATAACAAATCCACCAGCTACAAATAAATGCGCTATACTACTCATACTAACCTCCAAAAGCCACATACCTTTAGGCTCTATCCGGGTTAATTATACCACGTTTTATCCCCTCTAAAACAGATAGGGAGCGCAAAACTAAAGTGCAAAAAGGCTGCACTAGAAATGATATACATTCTAGTACAGCCTTTTATGCATTTCTAAATAGATTAGTCTTTTTTAATAAAGCCTACAATGAAGCCACCTACTGACAGTGCAATGCCTAAACCGCTACAGAACATGCCGATAGAATACCACAATGTGTAAGATTGGTTATTCTCAGAAATCGCCTTTGCTGCCGCTTGAGCATTTGTAGCGTTTCTCGCAATTTCCAAATTAGCCGCCGATGGATCTGGATTTAATAATAGAATCACAATACCAATAATTAGAACAACTACACCAACGGGTAATAACATTTTTTTACTCATTTGAATGCCCCTCTCTTATCATTATATGAAATGGTATATAAAATTAGATATTATTTATCAAGTTTGTTCATATCCAAATGATTCATACTGCCAATGAAGCGATTATAGGATTCAACCATATCATTATAATGATCATTTGTTTGGTCACCTAAGAATGTACGAATTCTACCAATAGCTGTATTTAATGAATCCTTAGCACTTTTATATTCCGAACTAGTAATACTATTAGATACGTTCATGATACCTTGCAACTCTTGGTTAGCTGCATTTACATCAATTTGTTTACCGTCTTCAAAGCCATCCAATAAAGCAGTTAAACGTAAATGAACTTCTTGAGCTGCCGCTGCATTTTTCTTGCCAGACTCTTTAAGCTCTTTCAACTGTTCTTGTTGGTTTTCCGTGTTGTGTTTGTGAACTACTGCGTCTAGTTGATTATACGCTGCATAGAACTGATCATATAATTGAACGTATTTAGGTCCTAATTGTTGTTCCTTAGCATAATTATCTGCTTGATATGAATTAGTTTGGTAGTACGTATCCAATTCACTGGCTACTGGTACAATATCCTTTAATACAGCCAATACGTTATCTATAGGTTCTTTCATATCATCATATGGCACGCCAGCATCTTTAGCGGCTTGTAATTTCTCTTGTAAAGAATCAAAATGTGGTGCCATAAAGCTTGTTAAATGTTGACCTTCTCTTAGTTGTTGAATGTCTGGGCCGATAGCATAGCCAAAGCGCACTGTATGACTGTTAAAATCGCCAACGGCTTTAATGTAGTTGTTAAACACTTTAACGTCTTCTTGTGATGTCTTTTGAACACCTTGTTGTACGCTATTGGCAACCTTAGAAACACTACATCCTGTCAAGAATAATGGTGCTGTTAGAGTTGATGCACACAATACTACTGTTAGCATTTTCTTTACTAGTGGTTTCATAATGACCCTCTCTTTTTAATCACACACAAGTAACAATCTATA
>CAMUQE010000071.1 GCA_947096075.1 Veillonella parvula
TTTTATGAATTTCATCAACTCATTCTTATATTGTTAATCTTATTCATTTTTATTAATTACACCTAACAATTGCAAATATAATAATACATCCAATAAAAAAAGAGCCGAGGCTTCCAATGGCACAAAAAATTCCTACAAACCGCCAAATCATTCCCCATTTATTATCTTGGGTATTAAAAGAATACTGAGATAAATATGAAAATAAACTAGTGTTCACTGCCAATATAGCACCGATAGCGTAAAACAATAATGCCCATGTAATACCTTGGATCCAACGTATATATTCAGTCGTTACAATATCACCTAGAAAAGCTAGTATAGCAATAGCCGCAGCACCATTAAGGAGTAATAAACCTTTTAATCCATTCACAGTATAACTTTCCATTAATTTTATTCCTGCAACATCATATTCCGCCTTGATTTTTGCAATCTCAAGCTCCAAATTTTCTGGTATTTGTTGATTCCCTGTAGTCATAATTTATCTTCTCCTTATCCAAAGAAATACTAACCCTAATATAATTCTATTCTCCACTCAACAAGTAAACTCCTCTTTGTATTATCCCCAGTTTTTATGGATAATTAAACGATACTTGATATATGCACCGCAAGTAGTAAGGATGAGTTAGTATCTCTAAATAATTTATAGTTTTGGAGGTGACTTATGGAGGCTTTAACTATTATTTGGGTTATTGTTTGCGCCTATTTATTACTGAATTTATTAGTCGGCGTGTATTGTCATATTCGTGTAAAAGATAGTACTGACTATCTACTCGCAGGTCGTCGTATTGGGGTTCTTATGACGGCAGGCACATTAGCAGCTACGGAAATCGGTGGTGGGAGTACCGTAGGTGTAGCAGCAAAAGCATATGGTTCTTGGGGTTTATCTGCAGGTTGGTACGTAGTATCTGCAGGGATTGGTGTTATTCTCGTTGCTTTCATCGCACCGCTCTTACGGCGTGCCATGGCAACCACAGTGCCAGAGATCATCGGCCGTCGTTTCGGCGCGTCTAGCCATCTCATTACGTCTATTCTGTCCATGTTGGCAACGATTACATTAGCAGGCGTACAGATTACAGCAACTGCAACCATTATTAGCGTTCTCACAGGGCTTTCAACAGAACTCGCCATCCTCATCTGCGGCGCGGTACTCGTAATTTACACCATGTCCGGCGGTATGTGGAGCGTTACGATGACGGACGTTATCCATTTCTTCGTCCTTGTTGGGGGCTTCTCCCTCGCGGTGCCATTCGTATTGCACAATGTGGGCGGCTGGGAATCGGTAGTGGCGAAATTGCCACCTGAACAGTTAGGATTTACGAAGGTTGGTTGGAAAACCATCATCGGTCTCATCATTATGTACTTCATGACCTTCTCCACCGGCCAAGAATCCGTTCAACGGTACTTTGCAGCGAAGGATGAAAGAACGGCCGTTCTCGGTTCTATCATTTGTGGTATTATCATGGCTCTATTCGCCTTCGTTCCAGCTGTATTGGGCCTCGTAGCATTGGCTGAATTCCCGAACATCGAAGCGAATAATGCGGTGGCAACGGTAGCGCTTAACCTCATGCCTCCTGTAATGGCAGGCTTCGTTATGGCTGCGGTCGTGTCGGCTACGCTTTCATCAGGCGCAGGCGACCTCTTAGGCGCCGCTACTGTATTTACCAAGGATATTGTGGAACATCATTTTGGTAAAAGCCTCACTGACGCTCAGCTCACAAATTACAGTCGTCTGTGCGTGCTATTCCTCGGCATCATCGCCATCATCATCTCCCTCGTAAGCAAAGCCATCATTCCGATGCTCGTATTTGCTTTCACCATGAGATCCGCTGGCCCATTCGCCGCATTCCTACTTGGCCTCACTTGGAAAAATGCAACAGCTAGCGCCGGCATTTGGTCCATCGTGCTCGGCTCCATCGCAGGCGTGTACTGGGAATTCGTTGGCAATCCATATGGCATCATGTCCATCATCTTTGGTTCCATCGTGAGCCTCATCGTCTTTGTGGCTGTGGTGTTCATTGAAAGATCTATGGGTAAACCACCCGCTCCTCCGGCTATACCTGATGATGTAAAAGAAATATAATTAGTTTGTTATAATCTGTGACTTAATAATAGACCTAAAAGTACTATAAAATTACAATTATAAAACCAAAAACTCCTATCGGTGAAAGCCAATAGGAGTTTTTCTTATTTTACAATACCATCATCAAACTGTATGCCATACACGTGTTCATCATAATTTGACGATATATCATAACCTTACTATAATATAAGAAGATAGTCAGACGAGTAGCTACGTCAGGCGCATCTCTAGTTACATAAAAACATGAAGAAATGGCCTTTCCGTTATCTAGTTACACTAGGCAACGGAGGGCTATTTGTCTTTTGTGAGACAAATAAGCGCTATTAATGCCCCAAAGGCAATAACCACAGTTATTACCTGTAATAAGAGCATGATTAATTCATAATCACTCATAGGCTTATCCCCCCCTTCAAAAACGAAGAGAGACCCAACCTCATCTGACTATCCTAACTCTATACACTAAGGCATTCATGAACGCAATCTCTTCCTTGCCCTTTACAAGAGGGACCAAAGACGGACGAATCTAATCAAAAATGCCGGTCGTCATGATTATTACATTATACATACAACATCCTTTTACTATAAAACTATATATACACACTAACCTATATACTGCTGTACATTTATTTAATAACCGCCACTATATTAATACTGCACCTTGATACTACACCTTGAAACTACATTTTGAATCAGCACAACAACACTAAGAACGATACGTAATCTATACCTATTGTAACATTAAGACTTGTTTGTAATACAGGAACTATAATATAGGTATATAATAAGGGCTTTACCCCACCCATTGGGGTAAAGCCCTTAATTATTCGTGTATTAAATTATCAATTATCCAAAATAGATTAAATTGTAATCCAGGCTTATTACTGACTAATCTAATAGCTATCTAGGCTATCAATGCCTATTTAACAGAAATTAGTGAATAATCCAGATAGCAATTGTACTCGTAATGAAAGTAACGATTACAGGTACGCTTGTACGTTTTACAAGGTCGAAGCTAGAGATGTTTGCGATACCAGCTACAGCGATCATAACAGCACTGATTGGACTGAGTAGACGGCCTACACTAGCTGCGTTTTGCATGCCAAGAAGGATTGTTGTGGCATTACCGCCAAGGTCAGCTGCAAAGTTTGGAACTAGTGGAGCGAAGGCGAACATAGACGCAACGCCAGAGCCCATTACAACACTTAAACCAGTGATAATTGTAGATACAATAACACCTACTACGTCAGCGGAGATAGCAAGGCCTTGAATAGCGGCAACGAATTCTTTCACAATGCCTAGGGAAGTCAAACCGAATGCAAATGTTTCACCAGCAACGATCAATGTTACAGTATTTGCAAATTGATCGCCCATGCCTTTGAAGAAGATTTGGATGCTAGCCGCCATTTTGCGGAAGTCACGATGACGGATGAGTTCACAACCCATAGCGATAAACAAGCTAAGGAACATCGCAAGGTTTACGTTCATCTTAACGCCTTGAATAGCATAGTCGCTGAAGCCAAGAATAAAGATTAATGGTAACAATGGTAAGAAAATATAAGGTAACGGACCGACTTCAAGCTCATCCGTTTTATGCTCTTCTACATATTCTGCAGGGATGTGGCCAGATTTTTTATCCATGTATTTTTGCCAGATGAAGTGAGCAATAGCCGCCATCAAGCCACAGATAATATAGACTTTCAACTGATACCCTACAAAATATTCATGAACTGGCATGTTTACTGTTTTGGATACGAGTAATGTAGTAGCGGATGCAGGACCGATATCAAGTAAGTGACCAGTCGCAACAGCTGCCGCAGCACCGACAGGACTAACACCTAAGCGCACAAGGATTGGGAAGATTGTCACCATCATGAGCATCGCAAGGCCGGAAGCACTTGGAATAACTAGGGACATGAACATATTTAGGATAAATGTAAGCGCCATTACGAGGTACGCAGATTTCATTTTACCAAGTGGTTTAATAGCCGTTACAACGAGGCGAGAGCTGGCACCGATGTGGTCCATGTACTTGGCGAAACCAGTACAAGTCATGATCATGAGACCAAGGTTGGCCGCATCTTTAGCAGTGGTAATGTTAATAAATTCAAAAGCATCAAAGAAAAGAACCCCTGTGGATTTCTTCGCTTCTACGAAAGATGTCGTGTAGCCTAAGAAGTACGCTGCGAACATCATAATAAGACCGCCTAACAATAATACGGTTTGCGCTTTAAATTTCTTAATAACAAGCGCCCCCGTAATGACGATGACCAATAAACAAACTAACAAATTCATACAGTGTCCCTCCATTTACAACACAATACTTAGAAGTTTTCCTTCGCTTGTTTGAAATCCTCTTTGATTTTTTCTAACAAGCCTGGTGTTTCAAGGATTTCCTCAACAGATAAAGCAATGCCCTTCGCGCCATACATGATAGCGTCCTCAGCGAGCTGGCTTTTACCATTGTCTAACCATTCTTGAGAATGACTAGTTACGCCTTTGCCTACGAATTTCACGCGCAAACAAGCACCTGGCACGCGGAACGTCACGCTAGAGAAATCGGTGGATCCCGTTACCTTGCGAGGCTCAGAAATCTCTGGGGCCCCTACTTTTTCTGCATTTTTTAAAAGTATATCGTTCAAGGTTTGTACATTGACTTTGTTGTCATACGCCTTAACCTCTTCCCATTCCATGGTAGCGCCCACCTGTAACGCAGCACCTTGCGCCACGTCTTTCACACGAGCCACAACCTCGTCAAGACGAATGCGACTAGAGGAACGAATATACCATTGAGTGCACGCATAATCTGGAACGATGTTCGCCGCCTTGCCCCCATCAGTGATGATTCCGTGCATGCGAACCTCAGTCGGCACGTGCTCGCGCAAGTACTCCATGCCGTTGAAGAACAACAACACCGCATCAAGAGCGCTGATGCCCTTTTCTGGAGCAATCGCCGCATGAGCAGACTTGCCGTGGAACTTGATATTCACGAGATTCAATGCCAAAGACTTGCCGTCTACCGTTGTCGTATCGCTGCCGTGCATCATGAAAGCCAGGTCTAAATCGTCAAACACGCCTTCACGAGCCATAACGAGCTTGCCGCTAGCCGTTTCCTCTGCAGGCGTACCGTACACAACTAACGTGCAAGGCGCCTTTAACGTGCGTTTCAAGGCGATCGCCGCCGTACAGATGGATGGACCTTGTAAATTGTGACCACACGCATGGCCCAAGCCCTCAAGAGCATCGTACTCGCAAAGCAAACCAATCTTAGGACCACCACCGTTTACGTGGTACACCGCTCTAAAGGCAGTCTTCAGACCACTTACCTCGTGGTCCACGGCGAAACCTTCCTTCTCTAATAAATTCGTCAACAACTCATGGGCTTGGAACTCTTCGTTCCCCAGCTCAGGATGATCGAAAATGAAATCGTTCAACTCCTTCATGGGCTGTCTTAATGCTTCAATCTCTTGTAAAAGCTGACTCATTTCTACCTCCAACATACACACTATAAAAACCTAACTTTATCTTCAATACATATAAGTGTTCCACATAACGGAATATCATTCCATATAATAGGTAAAAAATAAAATTATAAGGTAGCCCCCATTTGTTTAGAAATGGTTTGACCTAATGCCATCATGACAGATAGATACTCTTTGACACGGTCTTCCGTGTAGTCTCCGATAGGACCAGATATGGTCATCACCGCCTCCAGCTTATTGCCAAAGGAGAAGATAGGCACTGCCATCGATGCCGCATCAGGCACGCGATTACCTCGTGTTACCACATACCCATCATGACGAATTTGGGCGCTTTCACTAGTACTCATATCGGTATCCTTGAAGTCCCCTAGATAGGCCCCAAAAATCTTGCCCGCCGCCCCTTTAAAGATAGGATACACCGTGCCAATCTTGATGTCGTTACGCAAGGGTTTGTCCGCCGCAACGCGCTCGATACAGATGCGATAATCGCCCTGCGCCAAGAATAAATTCACGGACTGCTGCAACTGATCGCGAATAGCCACCATATATGGCTGCGCAATGGCACGCACATCCAACGACGTAAGGAAGGACTTTGCCATAGGCAAAACGCCCCAAGACAACTGATACTTCTTGTCCCTATTGAACTCAACCCAATGATGCGCCTCAAAGGTCTTGAGCAACCGATGGACCGTCGGCTTCGGCAACGCCGTCGCATTCGCCAACTCAGTCACCCCAAGCGGGCCCGCCTCTAACAATCTGAGTATCTCAATACCACGCTCTATTGATTGAACCATATTCATATCCAAAGAAACATACTAGATTATTACTGTTTAATACGTTTCTATACTCTACTAAAACTAATGATAAATTTAACAATATACATAATCCCTTAGATCACTTTTGATGCCTCTGAAAGACATACAGTGCATCTAAGTCATTACAAACATAACAATAACACATTCATGAAGAATTTAAAAATAACTATGATGCATAAGTCGTAGTTTCACTACCACAAAAAGAACCATTAACACAATCCACCGTATTGTGTTAATGGTTCTTTTAATATAACTAAAATTTTATAGAAAGATTGTATTATAGCCAAGCTTTAAGTATTATCCCTACAACAGAATTAAAACTCATGTGTTTCTCCAAACTTAGCAACAAACACTTATTCTCCTAATAGCCGTTCTACTAAATCGATCCAAATAGAAACACCATTTTCTAAGGCACTTGTATCAAAACTCATGTCAGGATGATGCAAACCTGGACGCAAATTACACCCAAGGCCAAAGAAACCTGCTTTTAAGCTTGGCTTTTCCACAGTGTAGAAGAAGAAATCTTCACCACCTGGTGTGTAAATTGGATCAATACAGTTGCTTCCACCAAGAATAGAAGATATAGAGTCAGCTAATAGAGCCGTTGCCTCATCATTTAACTCAGCCGCAGGAATACGGAAGGAATCCAAAACCTCAACAGTCGCACCGATAGAAGCAGCTGCCCCTTCAATAGCTGGCAAAAACTTAGCACAAAGCTCATCCATCGTTTTATTATATTGTGCACGTAAATCCCATGTAACAACTGCTTTCGCTGGAATCGCATTCGTTACGCCAGAGTCACAAAGGAAACGAGTCGCCTTAACACTATAATTATCAGTTGGTTTTAAATGTATAGCATTAACTGCATTAACCGCTTGAACCGCTGCATCCAAAGCATTAATCCCTAAATGAGGGCGGGCACCATGAGCCGGCTTGCCATGAAAAGCAATGACCATACGGCAAGAGGATGCATAATGAATCGCAGGGCTAGCCTGCCCATTTTCTGCTTCTTCAAATGGCCGCACATGCGCACCAAAGATGTATTCTACATCATCAATAGCTCCACCCCTAATCATACTAGTCGCACCAGAACCTAGCTCTTCCGCGGGTTGGAATAAAATCTTTAACTTACCTCGTTTTACTAATTGCTTTTCTTTAATAATTTGAGCCGCAGCCAACAGCATTGACATATGTCCATCATGACCACAAGTATGACGAGATACATGTTTACCATCGATAATATGACCAAGCGCATCCATGTCGGCACGAAGCGCTACTACAGGACCAGGTCTACCGCTATCATAGATACCGATGATACCCGTTTCTCCGCCCACATTACGTGTTACATCGTAGCCGTAACTTTCCAATTTTTCTGCTAAAAATGCGGAAGTCTTGAGCTCTTGAAAACCTTCTTCAGGAATTGTATGTAAATAATTATAGAAATTTAATACTTCACTCATCGCCAACACCTCTTTCTATAGAATATCGTCTAACACATTAATTATACTACACAAATATCTGCTTTTAAATTAGTTGAAATAAAAACTTTTAATAATATATATAACTTTTATAAATGATATTCTTGCACTATTTATGATCTCTACTATATAATTATAAATCATATAACTCTATGTGTTTTATGTAGGAGGTTAAAATCATGAGTGACCCTAACAATGAGAAAAACTATACTCAATTTACTAAGAAGGTAACTGTCGGTTGCTATATTGCATTAGCTGTAGCAAGCCTATTCTTCTCAGGATTACTTAACAATGTAGAAGGTTTTAAATGGCTCTCTGCATTAGACTTTGCGACTATTTCTGGTAAATTTGGTACCATGGTTAACCCTGCAAAAAACACCTTTATTGGGGAAGGTGGTGTCAGCGCTCGCGCAGGCTTCCTCTTTGCCTTGGGCTTAACACCAACAGTTATGTTGGCATTGGGTGTACTTGAGATTTTAGAACATTACGGTGCAATCCGTGCAGCCCATAAATTAATGACTCCATTATTGAAACCTATTTTAGGTATCCCTGGATTAACTGGCCTTGCAATGATTACGGACTTACAAAGTACAGATGCAGGTGCAGCGATTACCAAAGACCTTTACGACAACAATCTAGTTAACCGTAAAGAATTAACAATCATGACGGCATGGCAGTATAGCGGTGCGGGCATGATTAACAACTACGTAGCCATTGGATCTGCTATTTTTGCGTACTTAACAGTACCAATTATCCTTCCACTCATCGTAGTATTTGTTATGAAGTTCTTCGGTGGTGCCGTATGTCGAATCGCACTTAATACAGTATTCAAGGGAGATTTCAAAGATGAGCAACAATAAAGAAACGAACAATCCATTTGATATATTTATTCGTGGTGCACGAAAAGGCTTTACGCTAGCCACTCAAAACTTATTACCAAACGTATTGATGGCATACACACTTGCCGAGCTATTACGTATCTTAGGCATCATGGCATTTTTAGGTAACCTATTTGCTCCTGCAATGGCTTTATTTGGTCTTCCAGGTGAAAGCGTAACAATCTTGTTAACAGCCTGGTTATCATACTCTGCTGGTATCGGCGTTGCAGTTAACTTGCTTTCTAACAATACGATTGATATGATACAAATGACTATTTTGGCTCCAGCTCTACTTTTAATGGGCTCCCAAATCCAATATATGGGTCGATTACTAGGTGTAGTTGAAGTACCTAAAAAGTATTGGCCAATGCTTATGACAATCAGTGTGGTAAATGCATTGATTTCCATGGTTATCATGAAAATATTTGTATAATACCAAGACCACAGAATACTTTAGCACTAATACAATAATTCAAACAAACCAAAAGGCAGTACTAATATAAAATCTAATAGTACTGCCTTTATTCTTTTAACAAGATACCGAATATCTATATCACTA